>JBBIUO010000417.1:0-3296 GCA_037440205.1 Chloroflexota bacterium | reverse complement strand
AATTTCTCGGCCTGCAAATTTCATTCGTTATTCTTTTCATCCTCGGCCTCGGCGGCACAACCGCGCTCCCCGCCCTGCTCTTCGGCAAAGGCTGGGAATGGCTCACCTACGACCGATTTGCATTTTGGGCGTCATTGACTCTGCTCCCGTTTTTTGGAATTCTCTTCATTCGATTTCGCAGGAGGATGAAAACCCGCTTCGCCCTTAACCTGATGCCTGCTCCGCTTCGAGGAAAATTGATCCCCACCCTGACATTTTCCGTCTTCGCCGCCGCCTCGCTTGGAGCATGGTACACGCCCAAACTTTTTCCCATTCAACCCGATCCCATTGACATGCGCCCCATCGTGGAATTTCTCGACGCCGAAGATCATTCTTACTGGCGGTACATCACCTTCGGCTTCGGCGACCAGTTTGCCTATCTCAATCTGCTCACCAAAGCCACCACCATTGACGGAAGTTATCACACCGCGCGGGGACTTCCCGAACTGCGCGAAAGCGGCATCGGACAAATTGATACAGCCTACTGGGCGCTGAAAGGCATCCCGGCCGTTGACCCGATATTGCGAGTTTCAGGAAAATACGGCGTCCGCTGGGGATTCGTCAACTTGCGCGCGTTCGTCCCGGAGTTGAAAAAGAACGGCTGGGTTTTCATCAAATATCTGCGAAATGGAATTCAGGTTTGGGAGAATCCCAAGTTCACGTTTCAGCCGCCAGTCATCCCGCCCGATGAACCGTTCAAATCCTTTTCGTGGGGAATTTTGCCGATGCTTTCGCTGGTCGTCACAGGCTCGCTCAGCATGTTGACGATATTCCCGAACACCGGCGAAAGAATCCTTCGCCATGCTCACGCCTTTGTCGTCGGGTTGATTCCAGTGAGCCTGTGTTTTTGGTATTACAAACTCGCCGGGGATTTCCCGCACGAGAAAGTTTATTTTACCTACGACCACGCGCTGTTCTTCCTCAGCGATGGTTTGATGTTGATCGCGGTCATTCTTTGGGCGGCGGTTAAATCGTCGGCGCGGGGACTAGGCAACAGGGAGTCGCGAAGCGCTTTTTCGTCTGCAAAGGAATTGATTCGTTCACTGTCGCCCATTCGCAGCGATGCGTTCATCAAATTGTTCTTCGTCCTTTGCTGTTGGATCACCCTCAGCATCTTCTGGTCAGCGGACTGGCGCACAGCGGCCTATTTCTCGATTCACTTTTGGTTTCTTTTCGCATTCGTTCTTTCCCTACGAGATTGGCGCGAGAGTTGGAACGCGGTGATGCTTGGATTATCCGCCGCATTGGGCATCCAAGCGCTTGCAGGAATTGTCGGTTTCTTTTCCCAATCCACTGCTTTCCTCAATCCGCTTGGGCTGAATTGGCCAGGGCCCATTGACCCGTTTCTGCGCGGCGCAAGTATTTTGAAATTACCAGATGGGCAACCCATCCTGCGCGCTTACGGAACGCTCCCCCACCCGAATATTTTGGGCGGCTTCATTTTGCTTTGCATGTCCGGCGCCATCGCGTTGTTCCTTCGCAAGGAAAAACCCATCGCGGTCTCTCCGCTTCTGCTTGCGCTCGGATCATCCACCCTTGCGTTGACCTTCTCCCGTTCCGCGTGGATCGGCACAGCGGCTTTTCTTTTTCTCCTGCTTCTCAAATCGAAATTCATCGGCACGAAAAAAGTTGTGATCGCGGCGGTCATAGTTGCCATCGCGTTCACTGCCACATTGATACCACTTCGAGAGTTGCTCCGCAGCCGCGCCGACACGAGCACTCCCAGCGAGAGTTTTGCAGTGGAGGGCAGGATGTGGCTGATGCAAAAAGCCATCGCCTACACCCGCGAACAGCCATTGACCGGCGTGGGCATCGGTTCGTTCGTCATTCATCTATCGGAGCGCGATGGAAACCGCGACTTTGTAGAGCCTGTCCACAACATTCCGTTGCTTATCCTCTCTGAATTGGGGATTTTCGGTTTCGCAATTTTTCTGGCAATGACGGCGAACATCGTCTGGCGAATTTTCCAGTCGGAACATCCCAACGCGATTCTCATCGGCGCGACTCTCGCAGGGATGGGAATCATCAGCCTCTTCGATCACTACTTTTGGACGTTGGCACCGGGACGAATCATGCTCGCGCTCGCGCTTGGTCTGTGGGAGGGGGGAGCCTTTCATGAATCCTAGCGTCGCCATCAACGGCAGGTTTCGCACGCGCCGCATCACCGGCGTGGAACGATACGCCCACGAGATCAGCAAACGGCTGGATTTTCCAAATCGATTCGTCTCACCGAATAAACCTCTGGGGCAAGTCACAGGTCATTTGTGGGAGCAGTTTATTCTGCCCATGCGCATCCGCAAAAATGAAATCCTCTGGTCGCCGGCAAACGCAGGCACGTGGAGCATCGCAAATCAAGTCATCACCCTGCACGACGCCAGCGTATTCGACCACCCCGAATGGTTCAAACCATCCTTCGCCGCTTGGACCCGGCTTTCGTGGAAAGTACTGGCAAAACGAGCGAAAGCAATCATCACCGTATCGGAGTTTTCAAAACAAAGATTGAAGCATCACCTGAAAATATCGGATGGGAAAACCCACGTGATTCACAACGGAGTTGGAAAACCCTTCGAGCCGCAGGCGGTAGATTGTGTCAAAGCCGCGAAGGAAAAATACGGGATCAAAAAGCCGTATTTCCTTTTTGTCGGCACAATCGAGCCGAGAAAAAATTTGAATATTTTGCTGAAGGTGTGGGAGCAGTTAAAACTGGAAACTCACGAGTTGTTCATCGCAGGCGCGGAAGGCAATGTGTTTATGCCCGTAGGTCACACTTCAAGCGTGGTGCACACGCCGGATACAGTAGGTCACGCTTCAAGCGTGACGTACATGCCGGATGAAGTCGGTCACGTTTCAAACGTGACCTACGTGCCGGATGAAGATTTGCCCGCGCTCCATTCCGGCGCAACGGCATTTGTGCTTCCCTCCTTTTATGAAGGTTTCGGTCTCACCGCGCTCGAAGCCATGGCCTGCGGCGCGCCGGTCATCGCATCCAACACAAGCGCGTTTCCAGAGGTGTTCGGTGATGTGGCTTGTTTGATTGACCCCGCCAAGCCGGACGAACTCGCCAGCGCCATGAAAAGAATCATCGAAGACAGATCGTTATCCAATGCCCTGCGAGAAAAAGGTTTGAAAAAAGCGGCGGAACTTTCGTGGGAAAAATCCGCTGAAAAAACGCAGGAAGTCATCACCGCCTTATGAAACTCGCGCTCGTTCACGAATGGCTGAATATTTACGGCGGCTCTGAAAGACTACTTTCGGAA
>JBBIUO010000416.1:0-3328 GCA_037440205.1 Chloroflexota bacterium | reverse complement strand
GGTCGGGTACACGCTTGCATCTGTTTTTGCGGCGGCGCTCATCATCACGCTCACCACCCATCCCCGCACAGTCTTGATCCGCCGCATCTTTCGCAACAAGGTGTTGACGTTTATGGGGGATCACAGTTACTCGATCTACCTGTTCCACATGCCGGTGGGATTAACCCTGCTCGATTTCTTCTGGCGCGGCGGATACCGGGGCTGGTATGTCTACTTCGCCTATATCGGGATCACAATCGGGATCACAGTATTGATCTCCATGCTGACATGGAACTTCGTGGAAAGGCCCATGTTGAACATGAAAAGATACTTTGAATACAAACAACGGGTGCAACCCGCACCGCCCGCGCCCTTGTCGGCCGGGCAAAACGAGGGCTCGTAACCTTATCGAAGCAACTCCAAAAGACTCGGGGTGTCCACCAGGATTACATCCGCCCCCATTCTCTTCAACTCCGGTTCCTCGCCAAATCCACACAACACACCCACCGTTTGCGCACCGGCGGATCTGCCGGCGCGGATGTCCACGGTGGTATCGCCGATCATCAGGCAATTTTCGGGAGAGACCTTCATCATTTTTGCGGCAAGCAGGATGGGATCGGGATACGGCTTGGTGTGTTCCGCAGACAGTCCCGTAATGATGGCATCGAAATATCTCGCCAGGTCAAACTGCTCGAGGAAGGCCATCGTGCCGCGTTCATCGCGCGCGCTGACCACCGCCATCAGGTAACGGCCATGCAACTGTTTCAGCATTTCATCCACGCCCGGAACAAGCAGGAAGCGTTTATCGGAGTGCCTGCGATGGCGGGAGAGCCAGTTGATGAATGCGGTCATTTCGTCGTCAATACCCAGTTTGTCCGCATACTCAAGCAGGGCATTGCCCGGGGCTTCCATCCACATCACAAAACGGCGCGCCGCATGATCGGGTTTTTTGAACAGGAAGCGGGGCAGAAAACGCGCGGTCTTTTGCGCGTACAGGTCGTCGGTATCGCTCAGCGTTCCGTCCACATCGAAACACAGGGCTTTTATTCTCGTCAAATCAAGGGGCATGGCGTAATTGTACCAAAGGGACTATACTTTACATTGAATGTTGAAAATTTACGGGCGGCCGACCTTGCAGGTTTGAATTTCACTGCGGAACGCACGGAGAGCACGGAGATTCACCCTATTCTTCTCTGTGGACTCTGCGGTCTCTGTAGTGAAATGGTTTTTAACCGCCCGTTTATCCGCTCTCGAAAATCTTTGCGTAGTATAATTTTGTAAGTTTATGTCTGAGGATCGCTCCCACTCGTTGCTTGAACTATTGGTCAACATCAGCCGTGAGGTTGCCACTGCATTGGACCTTCGCACGGTACTGCAACGCCTCCTCTTCGCCGCCATTCAATACGTGGGCGGGGAACGCGGAAGCATTGTGGTGATGGATGATCTCGGCAAACCGGTGGATGCCACCATCGTCTACGGAAAGCAACTCCACGAACACACCACCCAGCAGTTGAAGGATACCGTGGAACGCGGCCTTGCGGGATGGGTGATCCAACGCCGCAAAGCCGCCCTGGTGCCGGATACCAGCAAGGATGATCGCTGGCTTCGCCGCGAAGATGATTCAGCCGATAAAAGCGGGGCAAAGTCTGCCATTTGTGTTCCGTTGATGGCGCGCGAACGATTGGTCGGCGTGTTGACGCTTGTACATTCCACGCCCAATGCATTCAATGAGGATCATCTGGAACTGATGCATGCCATCGCCGACCAGGCAAGTGTGGCTGTTTTGAACGCACGTCTGTACACCGAAAGTCAGCGGACGGCGCGTGTGATGTCTTCGCTTGCAGAGGGAGCGGCCGCGATCAATACCTCGCTGGAACTGCCGGATGTGTGGCGGCGCATTCTAAACCAGACCATGCAGGCCCTGCAGGTCGAGACGGTGGCGCTGGCGCTGATCGAAACCCCAAACAACGACATTGTTTTTCAAGCCGCGGCGGGACATAACTCCGGCAACATCCCCGGCAAGCGCATCGCAAACAGCCGGGGACTGACGGGCATGGTGGTACGCAACGGCTATGGGTTGATCGTACCAAACGTCAGCGTGGACGAACGATTCAGTGAGGTGGATCAGTTCGCGGGTATTGCGATGCGGGCCGTTGCCATCGTCCCGATTCAAACGCAGGGACGGGTGATCGGCGTGCTGGAGGCCATCAATCCCATCTCCGGCGTTTTTGATATGGACGCGCTTTTGGTATTGACCGGATTGGGGAGCCTCGCCGGCACGACCATTCAAAACGCCCAGTTCATGGAACAACTGAAAAAGGCGCACGAACGATACCGCGAGTTGTTCGAAGACAGCGTGGACCCGATCCTGATCACGGATTGGGAAGGCAGGATATTGGAGGCGAACCGCCAGGCGGTTTCCATCAGCGGCTATAACGACGAGCAGTTGCGCACCATGAGCATCGACCAGCTTCATGAAGTGAAGTGGAACAATACGGGGTTGAATTTTGAAACGCTCCGGCAGAACGATGAATGCACCTACGAATCGGACCTGCACAAGCAGAACGGCTCCGTCGCGCCCATCGAAGTTCATGTGCATCGCGTGGAAATCGAAGAGAACGATTCGGTGCAGTGGATCCTGCGCGACGTGACCGAACGCAAGGAACTGGATGCCCTGCGCAAGGACATGACCGACATGATCTATCACGACATCCGCTCGCCGCTGGGCAACATCGTTTCGAGCCTTGAAATGATGAAAGACCTGCTTCCCGAGGACGATACGATGTTCACCATGTTGAACATCGCCCGCAGTTCCGCCGGGCGCATCCAGCGTCTCGTGTATTCCCTGCTCGATATCAACCGCCTCGAAGCCGGCAACCCGATCGTGGATCAACATGCCATAGACCCGGTGGCGCTCGTGCGCGAATCCATCCGCGATACGGAACGCGCCGCGGAAAACCGCGAACAGACCCTGGAAAATAAGGCGACCACCGTCCTGCCGCTCATCTGGGTGGACGTGGACATGATCTACCGCGTGTTCATCAACCTGCTGGAGAATGCCATCAAATATACCCCCATGGGCGGGCACATCGAGATCGGCGCGCAGACAACAGACGGAACCTTCGTCAAATTCTGGGTGCGCGATAACGGCCCCGGCATTCCCGCCGCAGATAAGGACAGAGTCTTCGATAAATTCATCCGTCTGCGCGGAAAAAACACTCCCAGCGGCATCGGCATTGGATTATCGTTCTGCAAACTTGCAGTGCAGGGACACGGCGGGCAGATCTGGGTGGAAAGCGAGTTGGAAAAAGGCACCACGTTCTTCCTGACCCTGCCCGTTGCCCAAAAG
>JBBIUO010000415.1:0-3380 GCA_037440205.1 Chloroflexota bacterium | reverse complement strand
AAACGCCGCAGCCAAGATTCTTCTTGCATCGCTTCTCCTTATCATCACCGCCTTGACCGCCTACTTTCGCTGGAAAAACCCGAAACTTTTCGAGACCGCATCCACGAAGCCATTCTATGTCGCCGCGTATCTGGTCAGTTTTGCGCTCGCACTCGTGCTTGCGTTCCTGGGCGGCATCATTCTTTACGGATTCTAAAAAGGAAAATTTATATGTTCAACAAAAATTTAACTCTCTTCACGATCTTCCTCCTCCTCGCTTTCGCGTTGACCGCTTGCAGCACAGACACAACCGCAGCTCCAACAGCCGCGCCCGCAGTAAACGAACCAACGCTCGAACCAACGCTTCCTGCCCAGACCGACACGCCTGTTCCCGTCCCAACGGATACCTCCGCCCCTCCCCCAACTGAAACAGTCGCCGCCGCGAGCGAACCCCCGGCCGCGCCCGTCAGTTTTGCCAATGACATTCTGCCGATTTTCGAGAGCCGCTGCATCAAATGTCACGGCGGCGATCAGACAAAAGAAGGCCTCGACCTGAAAACGTACGACAGTCTGATGGCAGGCTCAGAAAACGGCCCGGTCGTCACTGCGGGCAGCGCGGACGATAGTTACCTCGCCAAGCAAATCATCGAAGGCGAAATGCCCAAGCGCGGCCCCAAACTTACACCGAACGAGATACAACTCGTCATTGACTGGATCAACCAGGGCGCGCAAAACAATTAACGACGAATATGCCTTGAACTTGAGTGGATGCAGAATTGCATCCACTCGCTGTTTCCATCTGAGGGGGTAAAACCACAACCACAGCCCATTTTCACAAACTTCAAAGATTTTTTCGGATTGCCCGCATCTTTGCGCTGCCCGATTTTGAAAAGTCGAATTCTTCACCGCGAAGACGCTAAGACTCAAAGCCTCACCTTACGCAGAACGTCCCGAAGGTTCTCGTAAATCGAACGGGCTTGCGGTTCAACCCTTCGGGACGGTGTGTAGCATCAGTCAAAGAGACAGAACTTTGTGACTCCGTGCCTTGGAGCCTTCGTGGTTAGGTTTTTCATACACTTTCTTGGCCGCGATCCCGAGTTGTGGGCAAGCACCAGGATATGGCTTTCTCAAAGTCGAGCAGAAGGGGTGGTAAGGAGAATAAAGGCCTTGTCGATGTGGGCAGCAAACCAACGTCTGGCTTGGGCGGCATTGTGGAACTTAGCCTGGCGGATCAAAGCCAGAACGAGGTTGTTGAGGGAGGCCATAACCTGAGCGGCATTTCCCACCGTCATGCGCGTGGCGTCTTCTTTCAGGGTGACATCGCGGCGATAGTGCAAACCGGTTTCAATGCCCCAGTGGGCGCGTCGGATATTCAGCAGTTGCAAAGGGCTGGCCTGCTGGCGGGTCAAACTGGTGATGCCAAACTCCACCTGGCAAGAGGTTCTGATAGTCCGTCCGTTTCGTCGCCAGTCAAAATGGCGCTCCAAGCGATACACCTGAGCCAATCCTGGCCAGCCGGAATAAGAATTGAGCATTTCGCTGGTGGTGATGGTTCGGGTTTCAATCCGTCCATGGCCTTTGTTCACCGTCCGAGCCGTCAGGAAATCAGTGGGGATTTTTCCGAAACCGGGCTTGGGATATTCGGGAGCAAACAGGCTCTGGATATTTTGATACAAGCGCAGTTGGTTTTCCTTCACCGGCCAGACATAATCGCCCTGGGCTTCAAGAATCTGGCGGGAGATGCCCCGTTGTGTGTGAATCGCGTCGCCCGTAACCACTTTTTGAGCAATTTCCACCCCTTTCAGGGCGTGGGCGGCCTTCGTAATCTCATTTTCCTTGCGTCCCACTTCCACTTGCGACATCACTTTTGCCTGTTCCACATCATATACGCTCAAAAGATATTCGCCCCCTGCTTCCTCTTTCTTCCGTTTTCCAAGCATGGCTTTGCCATCCATGGCGTATACCTTGCCATGTTTCCCGCTTTGGTTGTATTCGCTCACCAGCCTCTCGACTTCTTCGGTATACACCTTTTCGGCTAGCACTCTTCGATAGGTGTTGTGATGCGGCATTTGGGAACGACGCAATTTCAACAGCGCCACCAGTTGGTCTTGCCGATGCTTCGCCCAATCGGCGATCTCTGTCGGCGTGTTGGCCCCGCACAATTTCGCCATCACAATGATCATCAGCAGGGTCTCCAAACTATACCGCTTTCCGTTTGGCTTTCGCAGATCAGTGAGCTTCCCTATACGATCATAGACGCTGCCCTTCTCAAATTCAATCCCATTAGCGCTGATTTCGTGTTCGATATGTCCCGTGCTATACTGCATGGCAGATCCTCCTCGGTGAATTGTTTGCTGTTCACTCTCAATTCTACCGAGAAGGATCTATTTCTTCCTTTTTGTCAAGCGACTTTGAGAAAGCCATAGGTAACTTTCCAAAAATGATAACCTCGTGTGACGTGCGATGTGAGAAAATCATCCGTGAAGTCGGAGGCAGACGAATGAAACAAGGTTTTTCGAGACGCGATTTTCTAAAGTGGATGGGTTATTTTTCCCTGTCCTCGCTTGTAATCGGTTCGGGCGTATTGACATACGGCGCTTTTCTGGAACCCGAGGAATTGGAAGTATCAAGAGTGACGATCAAATTGCGGCGTTTGCCGCCGCGCTTTGCGGGATTCAAACTGGTTCAGTTCAGCGACCTTCACATGGGCGGATGGATGAACGGCGAGCGCCTGCGGGTTGTGGTTGATATGGTGAAGGATCAGCGGCCGGACCTCGTTGTCATCACGGGCGATTTTTTTCGGGACCTGTCTGGAATGAGAAATTGACTCGCGCGGCGGATGAACTCGTGATGGAACTCTCGCGATTGACGGCGGAACATTTGACACTTGGCGTCCTCGGCAACCACGATTATTGGTCAGATGCGCGGGAAGTCCGCGCGGCTTTGAAGCGATGCGGAGTCATTGATATCGGGAACACGGTCTATTCGATGGAGCGCGAGGGGGAGCATCTTCACATCGCCGGTGTGGACGATATATGGTACGGACACGACGACCTCGACCGGGTATTGTCCGAACTCCCGGAGACAGGCGAAGCGATCCTGCTTGCGCACGAACCGGATTTTGCGGATCGAAGCGCAGAAACCGGCAGGTTCGGTCTTCAACTCTCCGGCCATTCTCACGGCGGACAGATCGTCCTGCCGCTCATCGGTGCGCCCGTCCTGCCCCGCTTGGCGCACAAGTATCCTTCGGGATTGTACAGGGTGGGAGAGATGTGGCAGTACACCAATCGCGGTGTCGGCATGGTTGACCTTTCCATTCGTCTCAATTGTCCGCCTGAAATTACGGTCTTCACTCTGGAGCCTGCGTAAATTTCTTGCCTAACTTGCGGGAAATATGTATA
>JBBIUO010000414.1:0-3405 GCA_037440205.1 Chloroflexota bacterium | reverse complement strand
CGCTTTGATGGTGATGTTCCCGCTCTTTTCCCTCTTTGGGATCAGCGCGGTCACCTCCCCCGTTTCCAAATTCAATCCCCTGATCTCCCGCCTTCAGGCAATTCCGTGGCTGATATGGTGCGCCATTTTCACGCCGGCGATATCCGTCTTCAACGTGATCGTGCCTGCGGCGCTTTGCCTGTCCATCCTGTTTGAAGGCTTTCTGCCGTGGGAAAAATTGAGCATAACGAGGGATAATATCCTTGGGCACAGGGTCATTATGATCGCGGCCACACTGGAAATGGCGCTGTTGATCTTCCTGAGCTCGGTGCTGATCGTCATTGATAATTTGCCCGGCACCGGGGCCGGCCTGCTTGTAACGACCCGGGAAGCGGCGTTCCTGTTCTTTGTCATCATGTCCCTCGTGCTATATTATGCGGTGTTCACGATTCTCATGACGATCAACGGGATCATGAACGAATTAATGGGCGTTGACAGCCGGAGCGTCCAGGAGCAGCAGCCCGGCCCCAACTTCGTCGTCTGGAATAACCGCCTGGCGCGTTACATCAAACCGTTCATGAGCATTCAGGAGGGGGTGCGCATCCGTTTGATGGCACAGACCGACCAGATCGGCGTGCTGACGCAACAATTGAAGAACGAAAAGAAACGCAATGCGCAGTTGACCCTGCTGTTGGAATTAAGCCAGCAACTTGAGAACCAGTTGGACCAGCCTGTCGCGGCGCAACTGGCCGTCAATTCGCTGGAGCGCGCCCTGAGTTGCTCCCTCGTGAGCCTGTATGTCCATGAACCGGACCAGAAGGAATTCATGCTGTTGGCCGCGGCAGGGCAACAGACCAGCCTGATCCCCTCCGGTTTTCGACAGCACATTTCAGAGGGGGCGCTCGGACGGGCTGTGCGTCAAAGGAAGACCCAGATCATCAACGACATCAAGCAGGATGCGGATTACATCCCGTTCGAGAATGAACAAAACCAATCGGCGGTGATCGTTCCCCTGATCTTCAATGGATATGTCAACGGAGCCATTGTCCTCAACAGCGAAAGGACCAACGCCTTCAGCAGTATCGACATCGGCCTCGCCGAAGCGGTGGCGGCGGAATTGACCCGCGCATGGGAGCGCTCCAGTTATCACCAACGCCTGATGAATCTCGTGCAGGCGGGAAGCCAGCTTTCGGCAATGGTGGAACCGTCCGCCACGACGCGAGAAATTGCGTCCATTGCGAGGGAGATCTTGCAGGCCCGGTTCACCTTTGTGCAGATCAAATTGGGACAGGAAAGGAATTTCACCGAGAGCGCATCCTCCGGTGACGCGCCCCGCCTGCTGGAGTCGCTGGAAGAATTGATTGATTCTGAATCGTTGATCCAGATGGCGTTCAATGCCGTTCAACCCTTCCGTGTGCGGGATGTGAGGAAGTATGCCTCCACTTCGCACCTTGCCATTGATAACCCCATCTTTCGCAGTATGCTCGCCATTCCCATTCGCTGGCACCGGTTGAGCATCGGGGTCATTCTGGCATTCGGCAAGCAGAATGAAGTGTTCTTCAACGAAAACGATGAGTCGCTTGCGGAACTGCTTTCCATTCAGGCCGCAGGCGCATTCGAAAGCGCGTGGCTGCAACAGGAATTGCGCACGTCCCTGCGAACCACCTCCCTGCTCTACCGCCTGAGCAACCAGATCATCCAGGCCGAGAACTTGAAGGATGCCGCGGCGGATATTGCACAGACGGCGCACAAACTCGCCAAAAGCATCACCACCGGGATTGTCCTGTTCAATTCAGATGGAAACATGGCCGCGGAAGTGGAAGTCAACTCCGAAGGGGCGGAAACCAGCATCGGCCACCCCATGGAAATCATCCGCAACGTCATGATCTCGGGTCAGTTGATCTATCTATCGCGCGGACAATCCATCATGCGCGCCTGCCTGCCCATCCAGACCCCGATCCGAAAATACGGCGCGGTGTGGATGGACATCCTCGAAAATCAGGGCAATAAACATGTCGCCAACCCCAGCGACTTGCAGGCTCTTGTCAGCCAGACCGCCATCGCGCTCGAACGATCCCTTTTGCTGGTGGAATCCCAGAGGCAGGCTGTCGAGATCAAAGCGGCTTACGACATGCTCGAAGCCACCTACGACCAGACGCTTGCCGCGCTCATGTCCGCTTTGGATGCGCGCGACCGCGAAACGGAAGGCCACAGCCTGCGCGTGAGTCACCTGGCCGCAAGACTCGGGGAGGCGCTTAACTTTTCGCACGAACAACTCAAGGTTTTGGAACGCGGCGCGCTTCTGCACGACATCGGCAAGATCGGCATCAGCGACACGATCCTGCACAAACCCGGTCCATTGAGCGACGAAGAGTGGAAGATCATGAAACGGCATCCCGACATCGGCGCGAAAATCGTCGAAGGGATTCCATTTCTGGAGGATACCATCCCCCTCATCCGCCATCACCAGGAAAGATGGAACGGGACGGGCTATCCCGACAGGCTGGGCGGCGAGGAGATTCCCATCCTCGCGCGCATGTTCGCAATCGTGGATGCCTTCGACGCCCTCACCAGCAAACGCCCGTACAGGCAAAAGACCATGACAACACAGGAGGCTCTGGAGTACCTGCGAGAACAAGCCGGAATTTTATTTGACCCGGAAATCGTCGAAGTATTCGAAGAACTGGTTACGGAAGGCCAGCCGGACCTGCTAATCGAATAAGCGATGAAAGACAAGTTCAGCAGTTTCGCCCCCCAGGAAAACCTCATATCCATATTGCCAGCCATCGTAGCGGGTATTCTTGTATTATCTGCCACTGTGATTGCGCGCCTGGTGTATTTTCCTGCCGAAGACCAGTTTAAAAGGGACATGGTCATTCTTTTCGGCATTTTCGGAAGCCTGTATCTTGCGTTTTATTACATCCTGTACACAACCTCGGTGAACAAATCAAAATTTATATGGGCAAATGTTGTGATTTCAGGAATTGGGCTTAGTGTAATCACACCCTTCATTCCCCGGGAAATTAATAGCCTGCTCTACATTCTTGTTTTCATCTCGTGCCTGGCCGCTTCATTGATATCCAGCCGCGGCCCGTCGTACGCCCTTGTGCTTATCTTTACAGTAACCAATTTTGTCTGGCGCATGAACAGCCGCCTGCCCGCCTACGAATGGATAATCTATGCCGGGCGTATCATTGCGGCATTGATGGCAATCGAGACCATCCAACAACTGAAAAAGATCGCCAGGGAACACATCAACAGGCTGGAGATCATCAACGAACTCAGCAAACAAATCGTTTCCACGCTCGATGCCAAACAGGTCTTCAGCCTGCTCAACGCCGCGTTTCAAAATGCGCTCGAGGCCGACTCCTACTTCATCGGGGTTGTGGATGGGGACGATATCCGCCTCGAATTGCTCTATGACGC
>JBBIUO010000413.1:0-3427 GCA_037440205.1 Chloroflexota bacterium | reverse complement strand
GTCGTGACCCTTTGTCTCCTTTGTGGTTAAGAAAAAGATTCCCGTTAAAAACGGTGGAACCTATTTTGTGAATGTCATTGCGAGAAACGACAGCAACGACACAAGGAAATTGTATGCTCGACAAATTACAAGCAATCGAAGAACGTTATGAACAATTAGGCAATGAACTGCTCGAAGTGGGCAGTGACTACCAGCGCGCCGCCGAGATCGGCAAAGAGCGCGTGGGTCTGGAGCCGATCTACACAAAGGCGCGGGAATACCGCCAGGCGATGAAAAGCCTGGATGAGGCAAAGACCATCATTGCCTCCGAAAGCGACGCGGATTTGATCGCCCTCGCGAAAGCCGACGTGGACGATCTCACCCCGAAGATCGAAGCGCTGGAAAAAGAGATCAAGGGACTGCTCGTGCCCAAGGACCCGCGCGATGAACGAAACGTCATCGTGGAAATCCGCGCCGGCGCGGGCGGCGACGAAGCCGCCATCTTTGCCGCGGATTTGTTCCGCATGTACACCCGCTACGCCGACGGAAAACGCTGGAAAGCGGAGATCATGTCGGAAAATGCCATCGGCATCGGCGGTTACAAGGAAGTGATCTTCGAGGTCAAGGGCAAGGGCGCATACTCGAAACTAAAATACGAATCGGGCGTGCATCGCGTTCAACGTGTGCCGGCGACAGAATCACAGGGGCGCATTCACACCTCCACTGCAACCGTCACTGTGCTGGCAGAAGTGGACGACGTGGAAGTTGACATCCCCGAAAGCGACATCGAGATCGAGGTGTATCGCTCCTCCGGCGCGGGCGGTCAAAACGTGCAAAAGAACTCCACCGCCGTGCGCCTGTATCACAAACCCACCGGCATGATCGTCACCTGCCAGGACGAACGCTCGCAACTGCAAAACAAATTGCGCGCCCTCAGCATTTTGCGCGCGCGGTTGTATGAAATCGAAGAGCAAAAACGCCGCGCCGAAATCGAAGCGGATCGCCGCTCGCAGGTCGGTTCGGGCGACCGCTCGGAAAAAATCCGCACCTACAATTATCCGCAAAGCCGCGTCACCGATCACCGCGTTGGCTATTCAAGCTATAACCTCTCGGCAGTGATGGATGGTTCGATAGATCAATTTATCGATGAACTTTCGACCCGCGACGAGTCGGAACGGCTTGCCGCATCGGGTGTGGACGACGACGAATAAAAATCAATGGGACGGCCGCGGGTCGCCTTTCGTTTCTGGAACCGCCGAATGAACGCAGGAGAGTATCTCCAAAAATATAAAAACGATCTGGATGATCTGGACGCGCAGATTCTCCTCGCCCACATTTTGCGACGTTCGCGCACGTGGCTCCTCGCCCATTTGGAAACGCCTCTCACCGACCTGCAAATTGATTCTGCACAAAAAGCATTTGCCCGCCTGAAAGCGAGCGAACCCCTCCCCTACATCCTCGGCCACTGGGAATTCTTCGGCCTCGATCTCAACGTCACAAAGGATGTGCTGATTCCCCGCCCCGAAACGGAACTGCTGGTGGAAAAAGCCGTCATCTGGCTCCAGTCCCATCCTGAAAAAAGGACTGTCGCTGATATCGGCACCGGCTCCGGCGCGATTGCCGTTTCCATTGCCGTAAACATCCCCGATGCAAAAATCCTCGCCACCGATATTTCCCCCGCCGCGCTGGAAGTGGCAAAAAGCAACGCCCAAAAATTCAACGTGCAGGATCAAATCACGTTTATCGAATGCGACCTGCTCCCACATTCATCCTTCACGCGAAGCGTTCAGCATTCATCCTTCAACCTTATCTGCGCCAACCTCCCCTACATCCCCACCGCAACCCTTCATCAACTTCCCGTCTTTGGCCGCGAACCCGTCCTTGCCCTCGATGGCGGCCCGGACGGTCTCGACCTCTACCGCCGCCTCTTCCAACTCGCACCCGACTGGCTCGCCCCGCATGGACTGATGCTCTTCGAGATCGAAGCCACGCTCGGGGTGCAGGCGCTCGGCCTCGCCTTCGATTCATTCTCGAACGCCGTCATCCACCTGCACCAGGACCTCGCCGGCAACGACCGCCTGCTGGAAATCATCCCCGCACCGGATTAATATGCTCACAAACATCATTCAAACCACTTATCCCAAAGCAATTGAAAAGGCGCTGGGCATTCTCAAAGCAGGCGGCCTCGTCGCCTTCCCCACCGACACGGTCTACGGCCTCGGCTCCCTTGCATTCGATAATGCAGCCATCGAAAGCATTTACAAAGCAAAAGATCGCCCCATCGAAAAAGCCATTCCGATTTTGATCGGGGATGTGGATGCGCTGCCCCTTGTCGTTGACCACATCCCGGACATGGCGCGAATCTTCGCCGCCCGCTTCTGGCCCGGACCTGTTACCTGCGTGCTCCCCAAAAAGCAGACTCTCCCCGCGGCAGTCTCCGCCACAAATACCGTCGCCGTCAGAATCCCCGATCACCCCGATGCCCTCGCCCTGCTCCGCGCCGCCGGGCCAATGGCAGTGACCTCCGCCAACATTTCAGGAAAGCCCAGTCCCTCCGCTGCGCAGGAGGTTTACGAGCAACTGAATGGCCGCATTCCATTGATTCTGGATGGCGGCAAAACCCCCGGCGGAATCCCCTCCACGCTGGTGGATTGCACCGGGGAACAACCAGTCATATTGAGGGAAGGCCCTGTTTCATTGAGCGAATTGCTGGCGGCTTTACAAAACTCCTGAAAATCTCTCATCCCACGCTTACATGCAATTCAGGCTGTGTTCACCTCGCTGAATATAATAACGGTTGCATTCTCCTTATCGAGGGCCCCCAATTTCAGACTTGGGCAAGTTTGAAACGGGGCCTCGATATTTTTAATGACATGAGTACCGCAAGATTCATCTTGCAAAATCTTGCCGCTAAATCACTGACACAGCGCTGTACAAGTGTTTTTATTCTCATCCAACTCTTAATCAGGGTTCAGGTTGAATTTATGTCTCAAATCTAAAATATCGGTAACATTCTCCCTAAACCAAAGCGCCGGTTGACTTGGGCAAGTCAGTCGGCGCTTTGGTTTTAAACGATCATCTACTGTCAGGAAAGCGGCCAGGTAGGCAGAACATCCATATCCAACTGCGAGACGTGTCCCAGCGCGTAACGATGATAACCCGCCGAAGCGATCATCGCGGCGTTGTCGGTGCAGAGGGATAACGGGGGAATGTGAACGGGGAATTCAGTCTGCGCCCTGAAAGTATGGCGCAACAAGCGGTTGGCAGAGACTCCGCCCGCCACCAAAATTTCCTTTGCGCCGAATTCACGCGCGGCATCCATCGTCTTCTTGTAAAGCACATCCACCACCGCCTTTTGAAAGGAAGCGGCCAGGTCCGACACGGGCAATGAATGACTCTTCTTGTGCAATTCGCGCGTCTCGTACAAGACTGCGGTCTTTAATCCGCT
>JBBIUO010000412.1:0-3427 GCA_037440205.1 Chloroflexota bacterium | reverse complement strand
CTGCCGATGAAAATCGGGATTGGCACGAACGTGGCGGTTGGCTGGTTTGGGTCCTGCGTGGGGATATGCACGATGGTCGGCAGGCGGGTCCTTGTAGGCGTGAGGGTGATCGTCGGCGTGATGGTCGGCGTGGATGTGATGGTTGGGGTAAACGTGATGGTGGGTGTGCTCGTAGGCGGCGGGTTCAAACTCGAACATGCCTGCAACAAGATCGCCAATACCATCACAAGAGACAGCCTTCGCATCAAAACACCTCTTTCACGCTATAATTACGAACCATATTCTCCTCCTTATTATAATCACATGACCAGCGTTCAAGTAACCAACCTGCAAAAGACATTCCAGACCAAACGCAAAGCCGCAGGGCTAGGCGGTTCCATGCGCGCGCTCATCAAACCCGAATACAGTTCGGTGGAGGCGGTGCATAACCTGTCATTCCAAATGGGCGCCGGGGAATTGCTCGGTTTCATCGGGCCAAATGGCGCGGGCAAATCCACCACCATCAAAATACTCACGGGCATTTTGCATCCGAGCGGCGGCGAGGCGCAGGTGCTCGGCTTCACGCCATGGATCGAACGGCAGCAACTCGCCTTTTACATCGGCACGGTTTTTGGGCAGAGGCCGCAGTTGTGGTATCACCTGCCCGCCATGGATACGTTCATTCTCTTTGGGAAAATCTACGAACTCGACGATGCCGAAACCAGAAAGCGCATCGAATTCCTCACCGAGGCCTTCGAGATCAAGGATTTGCTGGACGTGCCCGTGCGGAAACTTTCACTGGGACAGAGGATGCGCTGCGAAGTGGCCGCCTCGCTTCTTCACCGCCCGAAACTGCTTCTGCTCGACGAGCCGTCCATTGGCCTTGACGTGGTTGCCAAACAACACATCCGTGACGCGATCAAGCGCATGAATCAGGAGGAGGGTGTGGGCGTTTTGCTCACCTCGCACGACGCGGGTGACCTCGAAGCCTTGTGCAAACGGGTCATCATCGTCAATCACGGACAGATCGTGTACGAAGACAAGGTCTCCAATTTGAAACGGAAATTCCTCACCACAAAACTGGTGGAGGTGCGATACGCTCAGAAGGTCTCCAAAGACTTTACCATTGACGGCGTTGAAATATTGAAGGTCGGTCACTACGGCGTGAAATTGAAATTCGACACGACCAAAACCCCCGTTGATTCCGTCATGGCGCATCTTTCCGATGCAGGCGATATTGTGGACATCACCATTTCCGACCCTCCGCTGGAGGAAGTCATCGCAAAAATTTATCAGGAGGCGGGGAAGGTAGAAACGTAAACACATACACAGGTAAACAGGTTTCTTCATCCTTCATCATCCATCCCTTCTTATGAAATCCATCCGCAAATACTTATCCATCTTCCAAATCACGCTCATCAACTCACTGGCTTATCCCGGCGAACTGGTCGGGCGTAGTTTGATGATCATCCCCTTCATGTGGATCTTCTACCAGTTGTGGAAAGTCACCTTCAGCGCGGCTGGATCGGACGCCATCAACGGGTTGACCCTGCGCGACACGCTCTGGTATCTCATGCTGGCCGAGACCATCGAACTGGGACGTCCGCCCATTGCCCGCACCATGTCCGAAAATGTCAAAGACGGCTCCATTGCCTACATCCTCAACAAACCCTACGATTTTCTGCTTTATCAATTCAGCACCGCCATGGGCGAGACCATCTTCCGCGCCATGCTCAACGCCGTCTTCGGCGGGCTGACCGTATGGTGGCTGGTCGGCGCGCCGAATCACCCCGAAGGCTTTTTGATCGCATTGCCCGCCATTTTCGGCGCGTGGGTCTTGCATTTCGCCATCAATGCCATGATCGGTCTCTCTGCGTTTGTGGTGGAGGATGTCTCCGCCTTCACATGGATTTATCAGAAACTGGCGTTCATCTTCGGCGGCATGTTGATCCCGCTGGATTTTTATCCGCAATGGCTGAGAGACATCGCAAAGATCATGCCTTTCTCCAGCGCAATTTATGGCCCGTCGCGTTTGTTCGTCACGCCGGGCGTTGAATTGTTCGTCAGCGTGATGACCCTGCAAATTGGATGGATCATCACATTGACCGTTATCCTGGCAATCATCTATCGCCGCGGGCTGGCGCAATTGACGGTAAATGGAGGTTGATATGAAAGAACTCAAATTCCTCCTCGCCATCTGGAAGACCAACCTGCAATCCGCAATGGAATACCGCGCGGCGTTCCTCACGCAAGTCATCGGCATGATGGTGAACAACTTCATCTACTTCGCCATCTGGATCATCTTCTTCGACCGCTTCAAAGACGTGCGCGGCTGGGGCGTCAACGACATGTACGTCACGTTCGGCGTGCTCGCCAGCGCGTTCGGTCTCGTCAGCCTGCTCTTCGGCAACGCCTTCACCCTCAGCGACATCATCGCCAAAGGCCGCCTCGATTATTACCTCTCCCTGCCGCGCCCCGTTCTACTGCACGCCATCGCCAGCCGCACCATTTCGAGCGGGATGGGAGATTTTGTTTACGGATTTATCAGTTACGGACTCTCCGGATATTTCACATGGGATGGACTGGCCCGCTACGTTCTTGCGACGCTGTTGGCGGCTTCTGTTTTCGCGGCATTTCTCATCCTGACACAGAGTCTGGCGTTCTGGTTCGGCATGATGACCAACTTCAGCAACCTCGTGCTCAATGCCATGCTCACCTTCGGTATTTATCCGATCACCCTCTTCGACAGTTATGCAAAACTGATCCTCTTCACGTTGATCCCTGCCGCGTTGATGGGGGCCCTCCCCGCAGAATTCATCCGCGCCTTCACCTGGCAGACGTTGGGTGAACTGCTGTTGGGAGCGATCGGTTTCCTTTTGATTTCCATCCTGGTCTTTCGGTCCGGCCTGCGCCGCTACGAAAGCGGAAGCGCAATACAGATCGAGGTTTGACGGTACATTAACCGCGTAGTTGGCGCGCAAAGCGTCTAACGCCGACGGGCGCGTAAGAGAACGCGCCCTACGCAAATATTACGGCAAAGTTTTAAACAGAGGGCCTATGTTCGACACTGAAAATTTTTACAAGGAACTCGTGGATAACCTGTTCGATGGGGTGTATTTTGTAAACCGCGACAGGATCATCACCTACTGGAACAAGGGGGCGGAAAGACTGACGGGCTATCCGCCCGACCATGTGATTGGCCGCTCCTGCCGCGACAATATCCTCAACCACGTCACAGCAAATGGAATGCAGTTATGCCTCACCAATTGTCCGCTCGCGGCAACGATGGAGGATGGAAATCCGAGGGAGGCGGAGGTCTTCCTGCATCACTCGCAGGGACATCGGGTGCCGGTCATCGTTCGGTCATCTCCCATTCGCAACAAGAGCGGGGAGATCATCGGCGCAGTGGAGACTTTCAACAACAACGAAGCCCTCTTCTCCAGCAGGA
>JBBIUO010000411.1:0-3473 GCA_037440205.1 Chloroflexota bacterium | reverse complement strand
AACGTTCATCATTATTCCATGAAACTTCTCTTTCTCTTCCTCGATGGCATCGGACTCGGCGAAAGCGATCCTGAGACCAATCCCTTCGCGCGGGCGGAGATGCCGTATTTGGAGTCCCTGCTCGAGGGGCGGAAACTGCTCAAGGACGCTGTACCCGTTGACAGTGAGTCTGCCGCGCTGTTTTCCATCAACCCGAGGCTTGGAGTAAAAGGCGCTCCCCAATCCGCAACGGGACAGGCGGTTTTGCTTACGGGAATCAACATCCCTGCGGAAATCGGCTATCACTACGGGCCAAAACCAAACCCCGAAGTGGCGCAATATCTCGATGGCAAAACGCTTTTCTCGAAAACGGTGAGCGCGGGAAAAAAAGCGGCATTGCTCAATGCCTATCCACCGCGCTACTTTGAGGGAATCGATTCAGGCAAGCGGCTGTACTCCGCCATCCCACTTGCATTGACCAACGCCGGTCTGTCCCTCTTCACAAAAGAGGATTATTTATCGGGGAATGCGCTCTCTGCCGATTTCACGGGCGCGGGCTGGCACGACTTTTTGAAAATACCCGATGCGCCGCTCTACGAAGCGGAGGAAGCGGGGAAAAAACTCGCCGCGCTTGCAAGCCGCTATGACTTTTCCTTTTTCGAATATTGGGCAAGCGATTACGCCGGTCACAAACAGGATATGGCTTGGGCAGTGCGTCAGTTGGAAACATTCGACCTCGTGTTGAAAGGCCTGCTCGAAAGCACGTCGGGCCTCCAAGCCGACTTGCTCATCCTGCTCACCTCCGATCACGGCAACATGGAGGATTTATCCACGCGCAGGCACACCGAAGCGAATGTGCCGCTTTTGTTATTCGGGGAAAAATCCATCCGCAACGAATTCCAAAAAGACATTCACGATCTCACGGGGATTGCGCCTGCGATTGAAAGGTTTTTAGCGGTTGGCGATTAGCAATTAGCGATTGGCAATTAGCGGTTGGCTGCTAGCGATTAGACATCCTTCATCCTTCATCCCTCATCCCTCATCCTTCACGCGAAGCGTTCATCCTTTGATTTCCCTCACCGACCTCCTCCACCTTCCCTACACCCCCGACCTCACCGAAGGCGGGATTGCGTATGCGCTTCGGTCGCTTCCTTATTCGTTCAGCCGCGCCGATGCCAGACCCTACGACCAGATCCGCCGCACGGTGGCGGGAGCGGCGGTGGAACTTGCCTTCCGACGTTATCTTTCGCAACAGGAGATTCCATTCGAGATCGCCGGCGCGAATCCGTTTACCAATCCCGATCAATATGACGTTTCATTGGGCGGACGCCGCTGTGACATCCAGTCGTTTTTCATCTCGCATCGCGGTCAAATTACAAAAATGCGGGACGACCCGTCGGTGATTTTGGATGCGCCCGCGCTGGTGCCTTCGGATCATCACGTCAACGACTCGCGGCTCGACCGTGACTTGTATCTGTTCGCTTTTCTCTCTGGCTTGATCGCCGCCTCGCAAAGTGACTTGCAAAAAGCCGTCGAGACAGACCAGCCGCATTATTTGATTCACGTCATGCCGGAAGAATGGCGTAGACCGTTTCGATGGAATCCGCTTGGGCCGCTGGTCTTGAAATCTGAATCGGACACGAATCTGCCCATCGAAATCAGCGGGCAGGACGAGGGTCGGAATGATGCGTCGCTGTTCGTCAATCTCCCGCCGCAGAAACGAGTCACATTGGACGATTCGTTTTATTCCGTCACAGCCATCCACGCGAAACGAATCCCCAACGCCAGGCTTGGGATGCACAGCCCCGCGCTCAAAGAGACGCGCGTCATCGCGCCGCTGGAGTGGGGCAACATCTGGCTCTACGGCATGGGCATCACGCTGGCGGGCTGGATCACCCGCGAGGAATTTCGCCGCCGCGCAGCGTCCATCCTGCCCAACTCGCGCGTGTTTCAATACGACCGCACGAAGACGAAAAATCTCGCCGTGCCTGTTTCGAGTTTGAATCCGCTGGGCGACCTCTTCGCGCGCGTGCGGGAGTGGGAGGCAAAAAGGAAGAGGGGAAAATCATGACATTCGTCACTTCGCTGTAAAGCGATTCTCTGTATAATGAAATTTGAAGAACCTTGTGGGGGAAAACGAAAAGACACCCCCAATAAAAAAGCAAAGGAGCAGGTCATGAAAAAAGCGCTATTTTTGGTGCTGTTGATTGCCATTCTGGCGGCATGCGCGCCAGCGCAACCGACAACAGACATACAAAGCACAGCCATCGCCATTGTGCAGACGGGCATTGCCCTCACCCAAACCGCCCTTCCCACTTCCACCCCACCGCCGCCAACGCTCACGCTAACCATTACACTTATAAATCCAACACCAACACCAGCGCGACTATTCATCCCTATTATCACTCCTGATGCGATTCAGGTGGAACGATGGAAGGAATACCAAACCGCACTGGCACTGAGTCTCCTCTCTAAGTTTCCACCTGAATTTATTTTGTGCGAGTGGATTATTTTAGGGCAATCGGGTCAAGAGGTATATGTAGTAGCAGTATGTGGCAGTTCAGGTGCAAGGTCATCAAGACCAGCTGTAATTTACCTGAATCCAGACGGTTCCATTCAAAATGTGGAGTCCGTCGGATATGGATCAACACGAAGCCTCAATATTCAAAGGTTATTTCCGCCTGATATACAGGAAATGATTTACAGCGAATCAACACACATGATCTCTGAACAATTAAGAGAACACCTAGATTGGAGGTTATCGAATCACGAAGAGCCGCCCTTAATTGTACTTAGCGCAATTCCAACACCATGAATCTTGAAGAGTTCAGGAGGATAAAATGATCAAATTTAAACGCTTTACGTTTCTCATGACATCCCTGATTGCCATGCTGTTTGTTGCTAACAGTTGGGTATCACCTGCTCAGGCAATCAATATCGCGACCATAATCGTTACACCAACTTCAACAAACGCGTCCATTGGGAACCCTGACATTCTGGAGAAAGTTCCTTCTGCAGAAGAACAGGAAGAGCTAAAAGCGGTTGTACAAGAATATTTTGAAATACGTTATCAAGCGCTCAGCACATCGGCCCCAGAGAACTTCAAGCAGAATGGTTTTGGCAAGTTGATATCAGAGGCAAGCGAATCTGGTGTTTTTCTGAGTGAAGAAATGGGCAAATTGGCAGTGGAGATTAAACATGCAGAATTGGATCGCCTCCGTTATGTGAATTACAAAATTTTCCTAGACTTTCACAGTATCATGGTTGACGCGTCTACTCAGACTGCCGCTATCTCCGTGAACGAGGGGAATGAGGTAGTATATGAAATTTCAGTGGAACTCAATCCTGAAAATCCAATTATTTCTCATGCAGCTGGTATTGAACACACTGTTATTCTTCACAAGGAACAAGACCAATGGAAAATCGTCTCTGATACTTATAACTGTCCATTCGCTGAAATGCATTTGACTTTCATCAATTCTCGGCCAGCCGAG
>JBBIUO010000410.1:0-3474 GCA_037440205.1 Chloroflexota bacterium | reverse complement strand
TCCGCTTTTTGGGGAACACCCTGCACATCCCCGTTGCGGAGGAAATGCTCGGGCGCATCTTCGACGGTTTGGGCAACCCAATTGACGGCGGGCCTGAACCGCTGACCGATCGTTACGCCGATGTCAACGGCCAGCCGATCAACCCGACGGCGCGCATCTATCCGCGCGATTACATCCAGACCGGCATCTCCACCATTGACGGTGTGAACACCCTCCTGCGCGGACAAAAACTTCCGTTGTTCTCCGGCGCAGGGATGCCGCATGACCAACTCGCCGCGCAAATTGTGCGTCAGGCGACCCTCGGCAAAGTGGCGGGCGCTCCGCCGACAGAAGGCGAAGACTTCGCGATCGTGTTTGCCGCGATGGGCGTGAAGAACGACGTGGCTGATTACTTCCGCCGCTCGTTCACCGAGAGTGGAGCGTTAACCCGCGTGGCGATGTTCCTCAACCTCGCAGACGATCCTCCCGTGGAACGTATCGTCACCCCGCGCGCGGCGTTGACCCTTGCGGAGTATCTTGCCTACGAGCGCGAAATGCACGTGCTGGTGGTGTTGACCGACATGACCAACTACGGCGAAGCCCTGCGCCAGATTTCGAACGTGCGCGGTGAGGTGCCAAGCCGCAAAGGATACCCCGGTTATTTGTACAGCGACCTTGCTTCGATGTACGAACGCACGGGACGCATCCGCACAAGCAAGGGCTCCATCACGCAGATTCCGATCCTCACCATGCCCAACGATGACATCACTCATCCGATGCCTGACCTGACCGGTTACATCACTGAAGGCCAAATCGTGTTGGGACGTGAACTTAATTTTGCAGGTATCTATCCTCCTGTTGCAGTGCTTCCCAGCCTTTCGCGTTTGATGAAAGACGGCATTGGAAAGAATCGCACACGCGACGATCATCCGCGCTGGGGCGCGCAGTTATATGCGGCTTATGCAAAAACGCAGGATGTGCGTGCGTTGGCCTCCGTCATCGGTGAGGAGGAACTTAGCGACGTCGACCAGAAATATCTCAGGTTTGGGCGCGCCTTCGAGCGGGAATTCGTCAACCAGGCGTTTACCGAAAACCGCACCATTGAGCGGACTCTCGAGATCGGCTGGAAACTTCTTTCCATGCTTCCGAAGAAGGAACTCACCCGCGTCACACTCGACGAGATCGCGCAATATTACAAGGGCGACGATGCCACAAATTAATATTGCCCCCACCCGCACGAACCTGATTCGCCTCAAGAAGGAATTGCGTTTTGCAAAAGAGGGATATGAAATCCTCGACCGCAAACGCGAAGCCCTGACTGGCGAACTGGTTCGTGTGGCAAAAGAGGCCGACACCTTGCAAAAGGAAGTTTGGGCCCTTTTAACAACCGCCTACGACGCGATGGAAAAAGCGCGCCTTGTGATGGGTTCAGATCACGTTGAGTGGGCTTCGCTCGCGGTGGACAAAACGGTGGACGTACATCTCCGCTTGCGTGGTATCATGGGCGTGGCGATCCCCCAGATCGAGGCGCGGGGCGAACCGCCGAAACTTCCCTACAGCCCCGGCGATACGTCCGCCGCGCTCGATGAGGCCAGCGACGCATTTCGCGAAGTGCTGTTGCGCATCCCGCAACTCTCGATGCTCACCGCCGCGGTATGGCGTCTCGCCAATGAATTGAGAAAAACCCAGCGCCGCGTGAATGCGCTTCAGCATATTTTCATTCCGCAGTACAAACACCAGATTGAGTTCATTGTCAGTTCACTCGAAGAACGCGAGCGGGAGGAAACCTTCCGTTTGAAATGGCTCAAGACCAAAATGGCAAAGGAATCTTGAGCAAACACTACGCATAACTGAGGAGATTTCGTATGAACATTGCTGTGTTAGGTTCGGGAGAGGTGGGGCGGACGATCGGTTCCAAACTTGTGCACTTGGGGCATGACGTGATGATGGGGTCGCGTGAGGAGGCCAACCCAAGGGCGGTGGCCTGGGCAAAAGAGGAAAAGCATAATGCCGTGTTTGGCACCTTTGCCAATGCCGCCGCGTTCGGCGAGATCATATTCAACTGCACGCTGGGGTCCGCGTCACTGGATGCGCTGTACATGGCTGGGGCGGGGAATTTGAAGGGAAAGATATTGATCGACACGACCAACCCGCTCGATTATTCGGATGAAAAGCACTGGAAGTTGACAATTTGCAACACCGACTCCCTGGGCGAACAAATCCAGCGCGCCTTCCCGGATACGTTCGTGGTCAAGACGCTCAACACCGTCTACTGCACTGTGATGGTCGACCCGAATAAAGTCTTGGAATCAACAGACGTTTTCGTCAGCGGCAACAGTGCGGACGCCAAAGCCACCGTCACGAAAATTTTGCACGATTGGTTCCATTGGAGACACATCATAGACCTCGGCGATATCACCACCTCGCGCGCCGTTGAAATGTATGCCCTGCTGTGGAGAAGCCTGCGCCTGGCAACATCGTCGCATCGCTTCAACATAAGGGTCATATCTGTTTCATAGACCCTCGCCCGTCTTGGACGATGGAGGATTTTGACGATACAATCATCAAAATCCTCTTTTTCTTTAAAACACATGACCACCGATACGTCTACATCACTCACAAAACTGTTCACTGATTTCCCTTTTTCTTATCCATCCAGCATCCCTGATGCGCAAATCACGGGGATTGCCATTGACAGCCGCGCGGTACAGCCCGGTTATCTTTTTGTCGCCATGCGGGGCGGCAATGTGGATGGTCACGATTTCATTCAAAAAGCGATTGACAACGGCGCATCGGCGGTTGTGGGCGATGCAGGTCGGATTTCCAATCCGACTTACCCGTACATTGGACTCGAAAACCCGCGTCAAGCCCTGACCTGGTTATCTGCTTCGTTTTACAACTGGCCTGCCCGCAGGCTGACAGTGATCGGCGTCACCGGCACCGACGGCAAGACCACGACCAGCAATCTCATTTACAAAATTTTGATCGCGGCGGGAATCAAAGCGGGCATGATCTCCACAGTTAACGCGGTCGTCGGCGACGAAGTGCTGGATACGGGATTCCACGTCACCACCCCCGATGCACACGATGTTCAGAATTATCTTGCCCGCATGGTGGAAGCGGGATTGACCCATGTAGTGCTTGAAACCACGTCGCATGGCTGGTCGCAATTCCGCGTGGATGCCTGCGAGTTCGACGTCGGCGTAGTCACAAACATCACGCACGAGCACATGGACGAGCACGGCAGTTACGAAAACTACCGTGCCGCAAAGGCAAGGCTGCTTTCCAGCCTGGAATGGACAAGGCAAAAGCCGCAAGGAAATCCCAGACTGGCTGTCATCAACCGCGATGATGTCAAATCGTTCGGCTCCCTGAACGATTTCATCAAAGTGAACAAGATCAATTATGGGTTGGGGGAGGAGGCGGATGTTCGAGCGGTTGATGTTGAATACAACCCTTCTGGAATTCACTTCTTAGCCGCATCCAAAGATTTTC
>JBBIUO010000409.1:749-3501 GCA_037440205.1 Chloroflexota bacterium | reverse complement strand
AATCCTTGAACTTGCTCAAATATCCGCCGGCCTGTTGAACGTAATCCTTCACGTTGAAATCCACCGCGCCGTAGGTGAAGATGATCTCGGCATCCGGCATGATCTGCACATTCGGCGTCATCGGCTCGTTGATTCGATTGGGGATGACGAGCAGCGTGCCGGGATCGATCAACGTGGTTTTGGTCAGGTCTGCATCGGATGTGATCTCGGTCTCATTGACCCCGAACCTGCTTGCCACAGCCGGGAGCATATCGCCACTTTGGGCGTAATACAAAAAAGGCGCGGCGTCGTAGGAAAGTGTGTATGTCGGTTCGATGACGGGGAACGAACTGTTTGGCGTAATGGTGGGAGTGGGCGTGTACGAATCCTGCGTTGCAATTGCAGGCGGAATGGTCGAGGTGGGGAAAATGATCGGGTTGTCCGAAACAGCAAACGGGTCGATTGGAAGCGGGTTTAAATCCGTATTCAAAAGATCGGGGGTGGGCGTCTGCGGGACTCCCCAAAGCGATGGGGAGGACGAGGCGCAGGCGGCCAACATCAATGACAGGACAACGAGAATCGTGAGCGTGCGATGCATACTTGCGTCGAATTATATCCGTATGGATTAAGCCCGGATGAATTAATGATAGACCTGGTTGAGTTCGTTTGCACTGTCGAGCGCTTCGATGGTGGTGTATCCGCGTGTGAGATAGCCGTCATATTCGTAGCCGTTTCCGCTTGAGATCCAGCCATCAAGGTTGAAGGGCAGGAGGCCATCGGCGGCGATCCATTCGCCGTTGTATTTGCGGGCGATGTGTACGTGAGTGGCGTTGGAGACTCCGCCTTCGCAGGAGGCATGGCCGACATATTCACCGGCAAAAAGATATTCGCCCGGCTCCACGCGGTCTTCGGTGGCGACGTGCATGTACAGAATCACCCAGCCGGTTTGTTCGTAACCGTCGTTATCGAGGTCTTGAATGACCGCTCCGTTGGATGCGCGCAGGATCAACCCATCGGCCATGGCTGTGATCCATAACGGACTCGCTCCGCAATTGCCATTATCGCCGGGCGGGGCAAAATCGAGCGCGGCCCAGGCGGAACCGGAATCCCAGCCGCCGTGCGGACCGCCGGTGAAGAACCAAGTCTCGCCGGCGCTGAATGGGAGGTGCATTTCCGGTTGCGTGACATACGACGGCACAAGCGGCTCGATGGCGTAGTCGAACGGGTTGCCGAAGAAAACATAATAGGTGAGGAGAAGCCCGGTGCCGCTGACATCCTGCTCCCAGACGGCGCGGTCATCGAGTTGGGCGAAGAAATATTGCAACGCGGCGGTGCCCGCGTTGATGGTCGGGTCAATGGGAACGACGGTTCCATCGTTCAACACCCAGGTTGAAATGGCGTTTGCCCTCCAGAGATAATAGCCCTGATTCAATGTGTTGGCCGCCCAGGCGAGTTGACGATACAAACCGTAGTGACCATCATCCGCCAATCCCATTGGGTAGGCTGTATTGAAGGGTTCGGGATTTGTCACCCAGCCGCTTTGATATTCAAGCAATGCCAGAAGCAGGCGCGGATTCACCGAATAATTGCGGGCGACGATCCAGACGATTTCATACCCCGAAAGCACGATCCCGCCCACATCCTGCTCGTAGGTTTTTAAATAACCGTTTTGACTTTCGATGAAATCCTGAATGCCGAAGTACGCGCTTCCGGGGCCGTACACCATTTCCGAATCGGGAATCACTTTGAACGACGTTCCGCCTTCACTAGGGTTTGGCGCAGGGACGTTCAACGTCGTTCCCACTTCCAGCACGTCTGCGTCGGTGATGTTGTTTGCCAGCATCAGGGCTTCCACGCTGATGCCAAATCGAAACGCGATTCCTCCCAGCGTATCACCGGCTTGCACCACATATTGATCGGCATCCAGGCGCGGAGTGGGTAGCACCCGTTCCACATCCGGCGTGGGAGTGTTGATCGGCTGATCGGTGGGAACAGCGGTCGGCAAAATCACCGTCAATGGGACGCGCGTTGGGGTGGGTTCGCGTGTTGCGGTTGGAGTGATCGGGGTGTTTGTGATCGTTGCTGTGGCGATGCCCGAGGATGCTTCGATTGTCCCTTGTGAGATCGGCAGGAAGGGATCGTAGGTTGGGTAAACCACTGGCGCGGCTGTGGATGGCGCGCATGAGGCAAGCAGTGTGACCAGCAAAAAGATGACGAGAAACCTTGCAGGAAAAATGTGCGATGCTTTTTTGCGAAACAACATGAACGCGATTTTACCAGTGGTGAGGGGAATGGGGGAGGCAGGGGGTAGTACACAAGTAGACAAGTAAACAGGTACACAGATGGATAATAGATGATTGGGTAACAAAAAGAGACGCACGTCACGAGTTATGCGTCTCTTCGATTTCTCATACCCCACGTGTCTGCTTGTTTACTTGTATGCCGTCTGCATCCCTTCCTACGACTGAAACCCCGATCCCATGATGTAATTTTCCAGCCCGCGGATCTCGCTTTCACGATTCTCCAGTACGGCAAACAGCACATCGCGCATGGAGACGATACCGACCAGTTGGTCATTCTCCACGATGGGCAGGTGGCGGACGTTGTATTGCTTCATCAGCGCCATGCACTGATCGACGCTGGCGTCTTCGGTGACCGTGATCATGTCAGGCACCATCACGTCCTTGATCAGCGTTTCCTTTGCCGTGCGGCCCTCGTTCTCGCCTTTATAGAGGTAGTCGCGTTCGGTGTAGATGCCGACGATCCTCCCGCC
>JBBIUO010000409.1:0-674 GCA_037440205.1 Chloroflexota bacterium | reverse complement strand
GGAGTAGTTTTCTGTGAATTCCTTCGCTTCCAGCAGTTTGCGAACAGTGGTCATTTCAATACTCCTTTCTTGATTTGGGTGGCGCTTGTTGCTTTCAGTATAGCAAAAAAGCCGGTGTGACAAAAGGATTCTTGTCGTGTAGAATGAGGCCATGAAACGGGGGACAGCCCCGATGGAGACCCGAATGAAAATAAAACGAACCATATCCCTTTTGACTCTTCTCCTCGCCGCTTGTGGAGCGGCCATCCCAACCCCGACAGCGACTGCCACATCCACCCCGCTCCCGCCGACAGCGACGAGCATTCCCACCATCACCGCCACGCCAGAGCCTCAACAGCCGCCCGCCTGTACCTTCCCTTTGGCGGGGACGAAGATGGAAGAGTCGAAGCCGGAGACGTACACTTTTTCAGAGCCAAGAGTTGTGACAAATTCTAACGCCGGCATTGAAATAGTTGAATGGTTGCCAGATAGTCAAAAGATTCTTATAACTCGAAGCATCCATAACACCTCAAAAGAAAATATCGAATTATTCAATCCGGAAACTGGTGAAACCTATATTTACGCTGTACGAACAGCAAATATGTGGTTCCGTCCACTATGGGTAGAAAAATTGAAATCCATTATCAGTAGATCACGAAAGAGCGACATGAGCATAACGAGAAACGACATCAGCC
>JBBIUO010000408.1:0-3530 GCA_037440205.1 Chloroflexota bacterium | reverse complement strand
TTCGGTTCTTTCGACCTTTGGCAGGATCGATGTACTGGTTAATTCCGCCGCCCTTGACCCGAAATTCGATCCCGATGCCGCCGCAAAGGGAATTGCCCCCGGCGCATTCGAAGATTATCCGCTCAGCGATTGGAATGCGGCGTTGAACGTCAACCTCACGGGCATGTTCCTCGTCACGCAGGCTTGCGCAAGGCAGATGGTCGCGCAGGGTAAAAAGGGAAGCATCATCAACATCTGCTCCACGTATGGGTTGAATGGCCCCGACCAAAGAATTTATATCAAGGATGGCAAGCGCGTGGCGTACAAGCCCGTGTATTACACCACCACCAAAGCCGGCGTGATGGGCTTTACCAAATATCTCGCCGCCTATTATGCCGGGACGGAGATCCGCGTGAATGCGTTGACGCCCGGCGGTGTGTTCAATAATCACGAGGAGTATTTTGTGAAGAACTATTCCGCCAAGACCATTCTCGGCCGCATGGCAAAAAAGGATGAAATGAACGGCGCGTTGTTGTTCCTCGCCTCGGATGCTTCATCGTACATGACCGGCAATAATGTCATTGTGGATGGAGGTTGGACGGCCTGGTAAGTAGTCACGTACACAAGTACACACGTAGACACGTAAACAAGTGGCCGTGTGTACCCGTGTACCTGTTTACCTGTGTACTTGTCTACATCGACTATGACTGAAATCCTCGCCCTCATCCCCGCGCGCGGCGGCTCGAAAGGAATCCCACGAAAAAATATCCGCTCCTTTGCGGGTTATCCGCTCATTGCCTGGAGCATTGCCGCGGCGAAACAATCCAGCCTGGTGACTCGTGTCATCGTCTCGACGGATGATGAAGAGATTGCCTCCGTTGCCCGTCAATGGGGAGCCGAAACGCCGTTTCTTCGTCCCGCCGAACTTGCGCAGGATAAAACGACAGACCTGCCTGTCTTTGAACACGCGCTTAAGTGGCTGGAGGATGTCGAAGGGTATCGCCCTGAGGTTGTAGTGCAGTTGCGTCCAACTTCTCCCATCCGCCCGAAGATGATGGTGGATAATGCCATTCGCATCCTGCTCGAACATGACGACGCCGATTGTGTGCGCGGGGTTGTGCCGGCGGGGCAGAATCCCTTCAAGATGTGGCTGTTCAATGGCGAAGACAGGCCGCTGAATCCACTTATGGAAGTAGATGGGATACCGGAGCCGTACAACGCACCGCGCCAAATCCTTCCGTCCGCTTACTGGCAGACCGGGCATATTGACGCGATTCGTGAGGCGACCATCGTCAATAAGAAGTCGCTTACGGGAGATGTCATTTACCCGCTGGTGATAGACACGAAATACACCGTAGACATTGATACTCTTGCCGATTGGGCGAAGTATGAAGCCGTCATTTACAGCGGCCTTGACGTTGTATCACCCGGACGGTCACGCCGCCCGATGCCTGAAACCGTCCAACTGATCATTTGCGATTTCGACGGCGTGGTGACGGATAACCACGTCATCACCGACCAGGATGGAAAAGAGTCTGTGCTGGCCTCGCGCAGTGACAGTATGCACATCAAGGTTTTGCGCGAGAAAGGCGTGGAGGTGATGATCCTGTCTTCGGAGGCGAATCCTGTGGTGCTGGCGCGCGCGAAAAAGATGGGGGTGGAGGCAATTCACAATGTGGGCATGCAGGACAAGGGTAGGGCGATGCGCGAAGTCCTCGAGCAGAAAAATGTCAAAGCGGAGGAAGTCATCTACATTGGCAATGACCACAATGACCTTCCGTGCTTTGAAATTGCAGGCTGGTCTGTGGCGGTGGCGGATGCGTATCCCGAAGTCCTCCGCGCGGCGGATTTTGTGTTATCGAAAAAAGGCGGGCACGGGGCGATTCGAGAGTTGTGTGAGATCGTATTGAAGAAAATATCCGCGTAGGCGGCGTTCTCAAACGCCGCATGCGCGTCAGAGAACGCGCAGTACGCAAACCAAGGAGAAAAAATGGCTCGTGAAATAAAATTTGGAAAGCGAATGGTTGGCGACGGTCATCCCGCCTACGTCATTGCGGAGATTGGCATCAACCATAACGGCGATCTCGACATTGCGAAGAAGATCATTGACGCGGCAAAGCACGCGGGCGCGGATGCAGTGAAGTTCCAAAAGCGCACGCCCGAAGTTTGCACGCCGCCCGAACAGCAAAAGCAAATGCGTGAGACGCCCTGGGGCTACATCACGTACCTGGATTATCGGTACAAGGTCGAGTTCAACGAGGAGCAATATCGCGAGATTGACCGTTATTGCAGGGAAAAGGAAATTGACTGGATGGTTTCGGTGTGGGATGAGCCATCGGTGGATTTCATGGAGAAGTTCGATACGCCCGCCTACAAGGTTCCCTCGGCTTCGCTCACCGATCACAACCTGTTGAAGCACGTCCGCAAAACAGGCAAGCCCGTCATTATCTCGACCGGCATGTCCACGATGGAGCAAATTCACAAGGGCGTGAACACGATTGGTGAGGATAATCTCATCATCATGCACTGCACCAGCGCCTATCCGTGCGAGCCTGAAGAATTGAATCTCAAAATGATCGAAACGCTTCGCCAAGAATTTCCGAACAACCCCATTGGCTATTCCGGTCACGAGGTTGGGCTGGTGCCTTCCGCGATTGCGGTTGCCTTCGGCGCCTGCTCGGTGGAACGTCACATCACGCTCGACCGCGCCATGTGGGGCAGTGACCAGGCCGCGTCGGTGGAGCCGCAGGGATTTGCGACGCTCGTGAAATACATCCGCGTCACGCAGGCCTCTCTCGGCGACGGTGTGAAAAGAGTGTACGCGAGCGAGCAATCGTCATTGAAAAAACTCCGCCGCGTGAATGGCGAGGATTAGGTTTTTAGTGACAAGAAATGAGTAACGAGAAACGAGTTTCGAGTCCATCGTTTCTCGTTACTTTTCCCTGAACCATGAAGCAAATAAGCCTTTTACGTCGGTTCACTCGCAGATTTCGTCCCGCTGGGAAGACCTTGCAGGCAATGGCGCGTTGGAAGCGATTTTCCTTCGACGACGCGCCGCCCATCTTTGGCAACTCCAAGCCAAAGAGCGGGTCGCATTTGCTTCTGCAAATTCTCAATGGCTTCACGCAGATCATGCCATACAGGTATGTGGATGCGGAACCGGTGCGGACGATTACGAAAAACGGAAAACGCAAAACGCAGGATGAAATAACTTCCGAGTTGCAAAGAATTCCGCGCGGCGTGATTGGCTGGGGATATGTGGATGCGACGGAAGAAAACGTCTCTTTCTTGACCCTTCGACCGGCTCAGGGCGGCGCCTCGGCTGGACGCGTGAACTATTTCATCTACCGCGACCCGAGGGACATGCTCGTCTCGCAGGTGTTCTTCGCGACCGACATGCACGAAGAGCACGGGATGCACAACTACTACAACTCTCTTCCCGACTTCAGCGAACGACTCAAAGTTGCCATCACAGGCATTGACCGCGACGGGTTGAAGATGGTCAGCGTCAAACAAAGATACGAAGGCGTCTTCCAATGGCTGGCACAGAA
>JBBIUO010000407.1:0-3532 GCA_037440205.1 Chloroflexota bacterium | reverse complement strand
TCTTCGACGACACCAAATATCAACTCATGCACCTGGAGATGTTCCCGTATGGCATTGTCCACGCAGAATGTCTCGGCGGCGAGATTGACCTTTTGCTCAACCGCCGCGTGACCATCGGTATGTTTCCGTGGCGCTTCGTGGACGGCGAGTCCTCCATCGCGCGTTGTGTTGCGATCGTGGACGACGCCGAATATGAATCGCTGATGACGAAGAAAGCGTCCCTGCCCAAAACAAAATTTGGCGATGCCTTCGATCCCGCGCACGTGGAAAGCATCAACAAGTTGAGCAAGATGAATCTAAGTTAATAAGGAGAAAATCAATGCCCGTAGATATGGAACTCGAGGCCGTCCTGCGGCCGATGCAGTATCCGATGCCGCCGTATCCGCCCAAGGTCATCACGTTGGCGAACGGCAAAAAAATGGTCGTGCGGCAGGCGGTGCGCGAGGATGTCCCCGCGATTCTCAAGTCCGTCCATCCCTGCCTGTTCATCGAGCGGGACTACTACGACATCGTCAGCGCCCGTCTGTATGGCGAACTGCTGGCCTGGTATCGCTATCGCGTCAAAAGCGAATACTGCCTGATGGGACAGGTGGACGGTTATCTGGTAGGCGTTGTCAATGGGCGGTTGGAGAATGAGAAGGTCGGCATGTCGTATCACACGCTGGCAATTGACCGCGGCCTGCGCATCGGCTCGCATCTGTTCGCCGCCAAGATGGAATACCACATGGAGTATCTCAACCAGGATGCGGTGCTGATCGTGGCCGAAAGCCCGATCGGTTTCCGTCGCTGGATGATCGAATATCCGCTCGAGCCGACCAAGATTCCGCACGAACTGGGCGGCGGCGACTCGTGGCGTTTGACGCGCGAGATCTACTTCAATGCCAGGCCGCGCCTCGTGGTCGGAGACCGCCCCGTCTCGCAGGATTTGATGGACGAAGCGATGGCCGATATCAAATTTGCCGACGACGCCACCATCCGCGAGCGGATCGCCGGGCTGAAAGGGAGATGATGCCATGAGAGACGTTGCGATTATCGGCGCCGGCATGATCCCCTTTGGCCGGCGGGACGAAGACACGCTGATGGACATGCTGGCCTATGCCTCCTTGAAGGCGTTGGATGACGCCGGCCTGGGAGATAAATCTGTGGACGCGGTGTACGTCGCCAACATGGGCGGCGGGATGCTCCAGCACCAGTCTGCGATTGCCAGTTCGCTGGCGGACCGCCTCAGCTTGCTGCCGGCGGCGGCGGAGACCATCGAAAACGGACCAGCCTCCGGGGCCTCGGCGGTCAAGACCGGCCTGCTGGCGATTGCCTCCGGTTACTACGACACGGTATTAGTCGTCGGCGGCGAGAAGATGCGCGAGGTCACCGGTTGGCGCGCCACCGATTTCGTCGCCACCATGACCCATCCACAAGCCGAGTATCCCTACGGAATCACCCTGCCCGGCATGGGCGGGATGTTTACCCGCCTGTACATGGAAAAGTATGGCGTGACGCGCGAACACCTGCTGGCCGTCTCGTTGAAGAACCAGGCGATGGGCGCATTGAATCCCTATGCTCACGTGGAGATGACGCTCGACCGCGAAGGCATCTTCGACAGCCCGCACGCCGTCGTCAACAACCCGGTTTCCGCCGACCCGCTTCATCTCTATGACCTTTGCCCAGTCAGCGACGGTGCTGCGGCGCTGGTCCTTTGCTCGGTGGATATCGCCAAGAAACTCGGCAAACCGTACGTAGTCATTGCCGGGTTCGGGCAGGCAACGGATACCCACACACTGGCCGAACGCGAAGACCCGACCGACCTCAAGGCGGTCACGTTGGCGGCGCAGAAAGCCTTTGCGATGGCGAAGATGAAACCCTCTGACGTTCACGTGGCGGAATTGCACGACGCCTTCACCATCCTAGAAATCGCCGAAAGCGAGCACATCGGTTTCTTCAAAAAAGGCGAGGGCGGAAAAGCCGTCGCGGCCGGAAAGACCCGACTCGGCGGTCAGATCCCGATCAACCTCTCCGGTGGGTTGAAAGCGCGCGGCCATCCCGTGGGCGGCACTGGTGTGGCCCAAGTCGTGGATATCGTCTGGCAGCTGCGCCACGAGTTACCTGAGAATCGACAGGTGAAAAACGCCGAGGTCGGCCTGACCGTCAACTTCGGCGGCTTCGGAAATAACGTCTTGTGCTTTATCCTGAGGAGAGTGCAGCCATGAGAAACGAGATTGCCATCACAGCCTATCAATGCAAGAAATGCGGGAAGCTGCACTACCCGTTCCACGACCGCTGCCTCGAATGCAAGGGCCGTGAGTTCGAGAAGATCAAACCCCAAGGAAACGCCAAACTTCTCACCTACACGGCCATCTTCAACCTGCCTTGGGGTTTCGACCAGCGTTTTCTCATCCTTGGCGTGGCGGAGTTCGAAAACAAAGTCAAAGCCATGGGGCAGATCAAAGCCGAGTCGGTGGATGAACTCAAAGTGGGCATGAAAGTAAAACCCAGTTGGGAGCCGATCCGCGTCCAATATGGCGAAGAAGTGTTCGGGCTGAAATTCGAGCCGATGAAATAACTTTCAGAGTCAAAAAACTTTTTCAAACACCAAGTACACAAAGGTCACAAAGGAAAACCCTTTCCCCCTTTGTGTACTTGGTGTCCTTTGTGTTTAGCCCATGATTTCCAAAGCGTTATCCATTGGTTACGCAATACCGGCAGAATTCAACGCGGTAGTTCACAGCATTTTCCGCGCGGCGATCAATCTCCGAACCGATGAAAATCAATTGCTCACCATCGTTGCGTCCAGCGAGGCGGATCTTCCACAGGGGATTCGAGTGGACATTCCAGACGATTTCTCTTTTGAGATTTTCCACGCGGGCGAACCAGCGACTTGTCGAAACGATTCCCTGCGAATCAATTCCTTGACCATCGAACTGCGCGGCGCGCGGCTATGGAAATGCGATCTTCCCTCCCTTCAAGTTGATCTGACCAACCCGACCGTCTCTGCCTCCTGGAGTTCTGTCTGGAAAGCGTTGAACGCGCGGCAAATCGAATCGAACGCAGACATCATTTTGGAGAATCTCTTTCATGACGATGGAGTCACCCGATCCATTGTGGCGGAAAAAGCAGGGAAAGCCATGCGCGAACTCATCGAAGCAACGCGGCAATATAATGTAGCCCGCGCTGAATCCTCGATCCACGCGCTGATTGGTCTTGGGTTTGGCCTTACTCCCACTGGCGACGATCTTCTCGTCGGCCACCTCGCCGGGCTTTGGTGCGCGATTCAAAATAAAAGTAAACGCGCACAGTTTATTTCAGGTCTGGGAAATACAATCGTCCATCTTTCATCGCAAACAAATGAAATCAGCCGCGCACATCTTTATCACGCCGCGCAGGGACAGGTTTCCAGTCTGCTCGCGAATCTTGCCGAGGGGATTTGCCATGGCTGGAACGATAACCGCCTTCTCGATGCCGCCGAATCTGCCATGCGGGTCGGTCACTCCTCCGGCATGGACGCGGTCACTGGATTGTTGGTTGGGCTTGCCGTCTG
>JBBIUO010000406.1:2425-3535 GCA_037440205.1 Chloroflexota bacterium | reverse complement strand
ATCGTAGTTGAAGTAATTAGAACTGCGCGTAGCCAAACTAGGTTTCTTAGGTCTCGTGAACCCCTTGGGCTTCTTTAACTTCTTGGGATTTTTAGAATTTTCAGGATTTAAATTTTTAGGATTTGAATAAGCCATCTTTATCGTCCATTCTTTTCATAGGGGAGCAGATACCAATCCAAAAATCTTTCCATGCGCTCGTACACATCCAGCAAATTTTCACGGCGCAAAAAGCCGTGCGGCTCGTCGTCGTATGTTTTGTATTCAAAGGTCTTTCCTTCGCGCCGCAATGCCTCCACCCATTCTTCGCTGGCTTCGGGCGGCACAACCGTATCGAGCAGGCCGTGAAGAATCAAAACAGGCTTTTGCACATTTTTTGCCTCCGTGATGGGAGAGCCTTTTAGGTAGGTTTGCAAATTCGCCGAAGGATGACCGAGAAATATCTCCGTGTAAAGCCGCAGACGTTTTTCGCATTGCGCCCACGAACTGACGAGATTCGAGTCGCCGTATTTTGTCACGCCGCACGCAAAAAGATATTCGGGATCGCGCGAGAGCGAGCAGATGGTCATGTAGCCGCCGTAACTTCCGCCGGCAATTGCAATTCGCCCGGGCTTGATCTCCTTGAGGGTTCGCAAATATTTTGCGCCGTGCAGACAGTCCTGTGTATCGCCGAGTCCCCAGTCGTTGTAATTGGCGCGTTCAAATTCCTGCCCATAGCCCGTGGAGCCGCGATAATTCGGCGCGAGGTAGGTGTAGCCTTTTGCGGTGAAGTATTGCGCGAGTTCATCCCAGATAAAACCGTATTGATCCTTTGGCCCACCATGCGGATACACGATGGCCGCGCCGTTGGATTTTTCCGGGCGATATAAAAATGCGGGAATTTCCAGGTCATCGAAACTTTTGTATGAAACGATCTCCGGTGTGACCAGTTTGTTTTTTTGAAGCGCAGGCGGATTGGAAAAAGTCAACTGCGTGATTTTTTTATCGGCAAGGTTCATGCGGTACAGATCGGGCGGGAAGATGGGACTCTCGAATTCGAACGTGATGAAGGAACCATCCTTCGACCAGTTTGGATTGGAATGAATCCCCCTCTCGCTTCTTAATTCGACCGTT
>JBBIUO010000406.1:0-2360 GCA_037440205.1 Chloroflexota bacterium | reverse complement strand
TTGATTTCCCGAAGGTGACCATTCGTGCTGGAAAATATCGCTGCCGGTTTTGGTGAGTTGATGCAGACCCTCACCGTTGGGCTTGATGAGGTAGAGTTCTTCGCGGCCTGTTTCCTGCGAGGTGAACGCGATCCATTTTCCATCCGGTGACCATTTCGGCGAAAGCGCCCGCGTGGACGGTTTTCCGTACAACGTGACCTGCTTTCCGCTGGCGATTTCCAGCAGGGCGATGTCGAGGCGATTCAGATCATCGAAGCGGCGGAGGTTGAAGACGATGTATTTTCCATCGGGTGACGGGCGCGGGTCCCAGTGATCGCCGATGCTGTCGGTGGTGAGAGCGCGGGGCCAGGAGCCATCGCGGTCGGTGAGCAGGAGTTGGTCTGCGTCGCTCCTTTCCACGGTGACGATCAAGCCGTTTGAGTCGGGCATCCAGCGCGGGCCGCTCGCCGATGAGGTGAAGTCTGTGATCTTTTTGGGAAGTCCGCCATCGTGCGGGACGATGTGAACATGCCCTTTTACGCAAAAAGCCAGCCATTTGCCGTCGGGTGACCATTGCGGGATTTCATCGTCCCAGTAGGCTACCAGTGGACGCTCTGTGGTGATGCGGGCAGGCCAGCCGCCATCCGCAGGCATGGTGAATACATCGGAAAGCGTTTCACCATCCTTGATGCAGGCAATCTGTCCCTGAGATGAAAGCGCATGAGACCGGATCCGCTCAAGGGAAGTCAGAAGCGGGAGGTTTAATCCAGCAGGCGGTTTCAGGTCGGGCCGCTTGACCGAAGGCCAGCCGTTCCTTTCGTATTTTTCGGTGAGTTTGACGGAGTTGTCCATGGATGGGTTTCCTTTCCAAATGATGGCAAGTATCAGTAGATCACGAAAACCTCGCGTAGTTTGCGCTCTCTGGCGCAAATTAGGCGTTAGAGAACGCCAATTACGCGCTTTCGTGAAGTACTGAGTATAGCAAAATAGATGGAATTACAGTACAATTTTTACAGGATAATCTCTTGGACACTTTTGGGTGCAGTCGTTTCCACGAATGAGAGTTGAATACCCGCGTCAGGGCAGGTTCTGCCTTTGACGCGTTTTGTTATTTCCAATCCGCTGACGAGGAGAAGAGTATGAAACGCACACTGTTATTTGTCCTGATAATTGCATCGCTGATTCTTTCGGCTTGCGGTGGCGGAGGAGTCCCTGCCGTTGTCCGAATTGGATGGGCGGGAAGCCCGGACACTCTCAATCCGGGCATGGCGATTCTGACCGAGGCATACACAATCTTTGGGCTGGTCTATGACTCGATGTACAGCCTCAACCTCGACGGTTCTTTCTCGCTCAATCTTGCCGATAGCGTCGAGCGCTCGGATGATGGGCTGGTTTACACCTTCAAGATCAAAGACGGCATCAAATGGCACGATGGCAAGCCGTTGACCGCCGAGGACGTTGCTTTTTCCTACAACCTCTACAAGGATACACCCGAGTATCCTTACATGAATGGATATTACACGACATATTTTTCCTCCATCGAGGCCAAAGGGAACGATGTCGTTCTCACGCTTACCGAAGCAATCCCCAATATCGAAAGCCAGCTGGTTTTCCTGTACATTCTTCCCAAACACATTTGGGAAAACGTTGACAAACTCGAATACGAAAATGTGGACATGATCGGCTCCGGCCCGTTCAAGATGGCTGAATATGTCCAGAATGAATTTGTCCGCCTCGAAGCGAACAAGGATCATTTTTCACGTCCGCCGAAGATCGATGGGGTGGTTTTCCAGACCTTTGAAAATCAGGATGCGCTCGTGCAGGGAATCAAGACCGGGCAGTTGGATTTGATCACCGAAATGCCGAACACGTCGGTTGAATCCCTGCGGGCGGAGAAAAATGTGAAGGTGGTGGTCGGCGCGCCGTTCTCGCCCGGCGTGACGGATATCATCTTCAACCAGCTCGATTCCGATAACTGCCCTGCGGATGTTGGCATTTGCACCGGCCATCCCGCTTTGCGTGATCGGGATGTTCGTCTTGCCATGGCCCACGCCACCGACAAGCAAAAACTGATCGACCTGATTCTGCTCGGCCTCGGCACACCCGGCCTCACACTCATTCCCGATGGCATCGGGGTGTGGTACAACAACTCCATCAAGGATTACGAATACGATGTGGCAAAGGCAAGGCAAATTCTCGATGACGCGGGGTACAAGGATACGAACGGCGACGGCATCCGCGAAATGCCGGACGGCTCGCGTCCATTGACCTTCCGCCTGAACTGGCCCAGCGACAGTATCACCGCCCCGAGGATGGCGGAACTTTTGAGCGAGATGTGGGGCGAAATCGGCATCTCACTGGAAATGCAGGCCGTTGACCCC
>JBBIUO010000405.1:0-3574 GCA_037440205.1 Chloroflexota bacterium | reverse complement strand
TCTGCCTCGTGCTCGACCGCTCCACCTCCATGCAGGGCGAAAAGATGGATATGGTGAAAGCCACCGCCATCCATTTGTTGCGCGGTCTGCGCCCGGAGGATGTGTTCAGCATCGTCGCCTTTAGTGACCGCGCCGAAGTCGTTGTTACCGCCTCGCTGAATCCCGACAAACGCAAACAGGAGGGCCGCATCCAGATGATGCAGACCTCGGGCGGCACTGAAATCTATCACGGATTGAAAGCCGGCCTCCAGGAAATTCGCCGCACGGTGGACCCCTCGCGCGTGAATCACATCATCCTGCTTACAGATGGCCAGACATACGGCGACGAACAGGAATGCCTGAAACTTGCAGAAGAAGCCGCCGCTCAAAATATCGGAATCACCGGCATGGGGATCGGCCACGAATGGAACGATATCTTCCTGGATGCCCTTGCCAGCAAAACGGGCGGTTCCTCCGCATACATCTCGAATCCCAAAGATATCCAGACCCTGCTCGTGGATAAATTCAATGCGCTCGTCAGCACCTATGCCGATGAAGTCACCCTTGATTTCAAGGAACAGGCACATGTCAAAATCAATTATGCGTTTCGACTCCAGCCTGAAGGCGGCTCCGTAACGATTGCATCCCCCATGAAGCTGGGTCCGATATTGCGGGACACCCCCCTCCATGTCTTGATCGAATTTATTGTCGATTCATCCGCGCTGGATGATGAGATCGTCACCCTGTTGAACGGTTCGCTGAAAGTATCCATCGCGGCGCGACCGACCCCGGTTCCGCCCATCCGCATCAATCTCAAAAGGGAGGTTCTCTCCACCCCTTCAGCCGACCCACCCCCGACCCGCATCCTGAGCGCGCTTTCACGTCTCACCTTATACCGAATGCAGGAGCGGGCCCGCGCCGCCGCGGATGCAGGCCAATTTGACGAGGCCGCCCGTCATTTGCACAACCTTGCCACCCACCTGCTTTCAAAAGGCGAAAACTCGCTTGCCAAAACCGCGTTGTTTGAGGCCGAACATCTTGAAAAAATGCATTCCTGGAGCGCCAGTGGAAACAAGGATATCAAATACCACACCCGCGCGCTCCTCCTGGGCGGTCACAAGGAGAAATCGAAATGATTATTTGTTCCAACTGCAAGCATACCAATATGGATGGCGCCATGTTTTGCGCGGAGTGCGGCTCGCAACTCGCCGGCAAGGACACACTTACCACCCAAAACATTACCACCAAACAGTTCGAGAGCAGCAGGGAAAGCAAACCCAGGGAGGATGCCTACCAGCCGTTCGATGGCAGTGACGCCTGGGGGAGCCTGCATCTGCTGGATACCGGACAGGTGCTTCCGCTTTCCTCCAAGAACGAGTTCACCATGGGCCGCATCAGCGAGGGCCAGCCCATCATGCCGGATATCGACCTCTCGCCCTACCAGGCCTACGCCGCGGGAGTGTCGCGTCTGCATGGCGTGATCAAACGGGCCGCCGACCAGGTTATTTTTATCGACCTCGGCTCCGCCAACGGCACCTATATCAACGGGAAGCGCCTCACTCCGAACGTTGAGCAGATTCTCAAGCATGGTGATATCGTCGCGCTTGGAAAATTAAAACTACAAGTCCTGATAAAGAGCAATTAAGGAAAGCGAGAACTTCATGTCGTATTCAGTCATCCTGCACATTTCCGGAGAGACTTCCGTGGCCGGGGAGATCGAGGAACTCCCCAAGCCCACGGATACGATCATCCTGGTGATAAATCCGCGCCAGAAAGACGGCAAGGATTTGCATTACCTCGATAACAATGTGACAAAGGTGATCTGGCCCCTGAACAAGTTGAACTTTATCGAGATCCTCGAAGGCGCCGGAGAGGAAAAGATCATCAGCTTCGTGAGGGAATAACGACATGACCGATTCCATGGAACGCCGCCGCATTCTCGTTGTGGATGATGAAGAGCGCATGGTACGCTTCATCCGCATGAACCTCGAACATGACGGGTTTCAGGTCAGTGAAGCATTCAACGGCAAGCAGGCCATTCAAAAACTGCGCGACGTCACCCCGGACCTCATCCTGCTCGATGTGATGATGCCCGACCTGAACGGTTTTGAAGTGCTCGAAACCATCCGTGAGATCACCACTGTACCGGTTATCATGCTCACCGCCAACGGGGAGGAGGATGACCGTGTGCGCGGACTTGAAGCCGGCGCCGACGATTACGTTACCAAACCGTTCAGTCCGCGTGAATTGGTCAGCCGCGTCAAAGCCGTTTTGCGCCGCACCGAGGGCGCAAGCGGCTCCATGCACGGCCTGCTCGAAATCGACAAACGTCTCAAAATCGACTTTGACCGCCGCGAGATCTGGCTCGAAGGCAAGCTCGTCAAACTGCGCCCAACCGAATACCGCCTGCTTTTCCATCTTGTCCAGAATGCGGGCTGGGTTGTCTCGCACGATCAACTGCTTCAAAAAGTTTGGGGCTACGAGTACCGCGACGAGCCGCATTACGTCCGCCTGTACATCAACTACCTGCGCCAGAAACTGGAAAAAGACCCCGCCGATCCAAAATACATCCTCACCGAGCGCGGTGTGGGCTATCGCTTCGTGGATTACAAGCGCAACAAGGAATAAAGTGCCGCGAGATTCGTCTCGCATTTCTGCCGAACCTTCCATCTCTAACAAAACAAAAATGGAACGCTTGCGTTTTTCTAACGCAGGCGTTTTAAATTAAGAGCGTAATTCAAACCAAATGACCCTAAAAGGAGGTACCTATGTCCAATCTTATTCGTTGGGAACCCGCCCGTGAAATGATGACACTGCGAGAGGCCATGGATCGCCTCTTCGACGATGCCTTCACCCGCCCGCTCAGCCTCTCCGGCAATGGCTGGTCTGTGCCTGCCGTGGATATGTACCAGACCGATAACGAGGTCGTGGTCAAGGCCGCCCTGCCCGGCATCAAATCGGACGATGTGCAGATCAATGTCACCGGCGAAGTGCTCACCATCAAGGGCGAATCCAAACAGAAGGAAGAAACGAAGGAAAAGGCCTATCACATCCGCGAACAGCGCTGGGGCATGTTTGAACGCTCTGTCGTCTTGCCCACTGAAGTCGTCGCCGACAAGGCCAAAGCCGATTTCGAAAATGGCATCCTCACCATCACACTTCCCAAAGCAGACGAGGTCAAACCCAAGATCATCAGTATCAAAGCCAAATAACAAATACCGCGAAGATTAATTCGCCACAAACAAAAGGAGTCGGATCGCCTGGCTCCTTTTGTTTTATCATTGCGGGAATCGGAGACTCAGCAATGTGATTGAATCATTCTCTACCCTCCTGCTCCGCATCAATTCGGACCGTGGGCCTGATACGTTTACCAATCAGCATTGCGGCTGGCGGCGGAGTGATCTACGGAAAATTATCACGGCACGTTTCCGTATACTCTATAAAGTCCAGAGTTCATGGAAACGTCCATTGTTTTCAAGGTGTATAATTGATCGCGAGGTAAGGTATGAATACACTGAATATCAAATATCCGCCTGAAATACTATCAGTACTTCACGAAAGCGCGTAATTGGCGTTCTCTAACGCCTAATTTGCG
>JBBIUO010000404.1:0-3587 GCA_037440205.1 Chloroflexota bacterium | reverse complement strand
CCTGGTCGGGCGATGAAAGCGACACCATCATGCACTACATGGACCTGAGCGACCGCTTCGGCCAATTCGACCAGGACAACATGTACCGCATCGAGATGGCCGGTTACCTGATGTGGTCCAACAGCCTGCTCAATCAGATCGCGGCTGACCCGGATGCGAATTCGGTCAAGGCGTATGTTTCACAAGCGCAAAAGGATGGCAACCGCGCGCTCATCCGCTTCAATCAGTGGAACTTCCTTGAAGCCGTCACGTATGCCCGCCACGCCTATGAACAACTTTCGCTGGCGGCCATTCAGCTTGGCATCCCCACTCCGTCCTCGCAGTATCAACCTGCAGTGGCTCCGGGACTTCCCGCGCCTCACGAGGGCGACCCGATCCGCTTCCCGGATAACTAATGGCTGGGACTTATGCGTAATCAACGTTAGAGAACGTTGATTACGCAGCCCGCGCGTTGGACGCTTTTGGCGCGCGCTCTACGCAAGGTTTTGCGTAAGTCCTAAAGGTATGAAAAACGTCCCATGTGACTTTCACATGGGACGTTTTTAAATTTGCGCGGGGTTAACCCTTCCACCAATTTTTGGGAATCGAGCCTTTGGGTTGTGTACTGCATAAGGTCACACGCCTGGATTCGTCGGTGTGATATTCGTAGGTTTTACCGTCCACTTCCAAAATAATGGTGTAGCCGGAGGTTTCCACCCGCAGATAGTCAATGCCAGGTTTGGGACAGCCCAGACTCGCATCGCGCCATGTGACCTTCGTTATCTTGACCACGTTGACTTTGTCGGCGTTGATCTTTAACTTGCGGGTCAGGTTTTCGATGCTCAGGTTGACCATCTGCTTTTCGGCAGATGTTGCGGGTTGGACCGGCTCATCGGCGGCATCCGCAGGCGGCGGGGTGGAGAGAGGCGGGTTGGCTTCCTCCGAATTTGTCGGCGCGGCCGCTCCTCCACAGGCGGTCAGGAAAATCAATCCTCCGAATATAAAAAGTCTCATCAATGGTTTCATAACTGCCTCCGTTCATTTCTACGACGTTTTTTGCAAACAAAAGGTTCATCCATTTCTAACACAATTTCTATTCTATGCCGATATTTCTTTTACAGGCGCCCGCTACAATCGGCTCAATTCAATGACTTTGTAAAAGGAGTAAATCGAAATGACATTCTATATCCAACCCCGCCACTTCCACCGCATGGCCCGCCGCTGGGCCGAACAACCCGAACTGCGCGCGCTGGGCGTCAACGTCCGCGAGCAGGATGATGCCTACGTCCTCTCGGCTCTCGTGCCCGGCTTGAAGGCCGAAGACTTGAACATTCAGGTGATGGAAAACGTGGTGAGCATCGAAGGCGACTATCAGGAGGCCGACGGTGAATATCTGCTGAATGAGCTTCCCAGCGGTTCTTTCCGCCGCACCCTGCGCCTGCCCACAGAGATCGAGGCTGACAAGGTCGAGGCGAAGATCGCCGACGGCGTGCTTACCCTGAACCTGCCCAAGGTTGAGTCTGCCCGCCCGAAGAAGATCAACATTTCCCTGAACTGAATATATCCGATTTGGAATGAGAGACGTGCTGTTAGACGCACGTCTCTTTTTCATTTGGGGTGGAAGAAACCAGTATAATTCGGGCATTCTTAATTTTCTGGAGAACCCCCTGTGCGTGTAAAACATTTTCTTTTCACCATCTTCGTCGTTGTGTTCCTTGGCGCGTGTGGGAAGCCCGCAACAGAAGTTTCGGGTCCCACCGCCGTGCCGACCCAAACACCGGTGCCGACTGCAACCATGATCCCGACTCCGTCCACGCCGCTGGCAATTCTCGTTTTGCCCGCTGATATGGACCAGGCCGCATCCGATTTGTATCAAAAAACGGTCTATGATCTCGCCCAGCAATCCGGCTTTCGCTTTCAGGTGCGAAATGCGCTCACCTCCGCCGATCTTGCCGATCCAACCTTGAAGGTGGTGATCGCCCTGCCACCGGATCCCGGCCTTGCCACGCTCGCGCCCGCCGCGCCGAACGTGCAATTCCTCGCGGTGAACATTCCCAATTTAACCGCCGGTGGCAATTTAAGCGTCCTTGCCGGTGATTCACAGGTGGAATTGCCGGCGTTCATGGCGGGCTATGTGGGCGCGATGCTTTCAGACGAATATCACATTGGCATGGTTCTTCCCCAGGGTGATCCCGATGCCCAGCGCGCCGCGATCGCCTTCAAAAACGGCATGACCTATTTCTGCGGGTTGTGTAAAACCTTTTACCTCTCGGAGATTGTGTATCCCACATTCGTCGAAATCCCGCCCGATGAAGACCCTGCGCGTTACGGCGGATACGCAAACGTGCTCATCAATGATCGGAAAGTTTATGCGCTCTACATCTACCCCACGCTGGCGAACGACGATTTCCTTTCCTACGTCGGCACACAGGGCGTGTATCTGATCGGCACCTCCATGCCGGAGCAACGTCCCGGTGGGTGGGTGATGACCATCCGCCCGGACACGATCAAGGCGATTCAGACGGCCTGGCCGAATTTGATCGCCGGTGCAGGTGGACAAAACGTTCAATCTCCGCTGGGAATTGCGGACGTGGACCCGAGCCTGCTCACCCCGGGAAAACTCCGCCTCGCGCAAGAGACCCTCGACAGTTTGCTTGCCGGAAGGATATTGACCGGCAACCCATAGAGGCCTCAGGAAAGTCTTTAACGCAGAGGCGCAAAGACGCGAAGAAAAAACATTGAAAACTTTGCGACTTGGCGTCTTTGCGTTAAGAATCCTGATTTGGAAGCAGGGTTAAAACAGGGATATGCAGATTCCAAAGCAGACACATTTTATTGACGACTCATAACTCTTCATGGTATTATTCGCCCGCCAAAAAACCAGCCGCAAACAGGCTGGATTTGTTTCAGGAATAACGAGGAGCAGAATATCAGTACCAACGAATTTCGAGTAAATGAGGGCATCCGCGTTGCGGAGGTTCGCCTGATCGGGCCGGATGGCGGCAACATCGGTGTTGTCAGCATCAAACAGGCCCTGCAAATTGCCCGCGATGCCGAGATGGACCTTGTGGAAGTCTCGCCGGGGGCCACGCCGCCTGTCTGCCGCGTAATGGATTTTGGAAAATTCATCTACGAAAAGGCAAAGAAGGAACGTGAGGCGCGTAAATCTCAAACCAAGATCGAGGTCAAGGAAATCCGCCTGCGCCCGAAGACGAACGATGCCCACCGCGGTTTCAAAGTGGATGATGCCCGCCGCTGGCTCGGACAGGGACACAAGGTGAGAGTCACCATCAAGTTCCGCGGCCGCGAAATGGATTATCCCGAGATCGCACTCGAAGATCTGCGCGAAATCGTGCAAGACCTCGTTGATGTGGCTGTCGTCGAAGTTCCTCCGCAAATGGAAGGCCGCACCATGCTCGTCGTCCTTGCTCCCGCCAAACCGGGGGCGAAAAAGAAGGAGAAGGCTGAGCAGGCCGAGGTTAAGTCTGAAGCGGCGGCCTGAACGTTAAAAGTCCCAAAAGATGTTGATCGTCCGCGGGCTACTTCGTAAGAACATGTCCGCGGTTCATTTTGTCTGAAAGGAGCAAACCAGCAATGCCTCGCAAAGC
>JBBIUO010000403.1:2997-3593 GCA_037440205.1 Chloroflexota bacterium | reverse complement strand
CCTTCTGTGATCAACTCGGGCAAGAGCGGACAAGTCACAACATAACCGCCTTCGGGCTGTGGTTCGAGGACAAGAGGTAATTTGTAAATTTGACTCATGTGCTTCTCCTGATTTTGTCAAACAGAGTATAGCACAATCAATCACCTGATCACATTCGGTATCTTCGGCTGATACTCGGGGAAAATCTCATTCGTGGCGGGATTGTTCAATCGTTTCGTCAAAATCTCGGATAGTACATCGCGGTAATCGGTCGTCACTGCCAGATCACCGGGGCCGATGAGTTGGCCTTCCTCCAATCCCGGCCACTGCCCGTGAACCTTGCCTCCGTTCACATTTCCGCCCAGCACCATCATCATACTGCCGTGACCGTGATCTGTGCCGAGGCTCCCATTTTCAGAGGCGCGGCGTCCAAACTCGGACATGGTGACTGTCGTGAGTTGATTCATGTGATCGGCCATATCCGCATGGAAGGCGGCGAGTCCTTCGGCAAGGTCTTTCATCAAGTTGGGCATCAATCCGGTGGAGGAACCCTGCGCGAAGTGCGTATCCCAGCCGCCGAGGTCAATGGCCGAGACTTCGAGTCCCACCTCCGCTTT
>JBBIUO010000403.1:0-2985 GCA_037440205.1 Chloroflexota bacterium | reverse complement strand
CAGTTTGTTTGAGGGCAAGGCCAAATTCTGAATCTGGGTAATTGGTAATTGAAGACGCCGCCCTGAGCCCGTCGAAGGGTTGGTAATTGGACGGGTCCAGTTTTTGGAGGGTGTCCATGATGGATAGAGTTTCCTGTCCCATCACATCGTTTTGATACACAGTGCTCAACGCGGCGCGCATTTGCTGCAAGGATCGCGGGTCACCGCCGAGGTGAAAATCTGCAATGGAACGCAACGCCGAGACGGGAACCGTTCCGCTCAAACTTCTTTGCGGACGTGTGCCCATTCCCACCGCACGCAATGGAGATGAATTGCCTGTATCCAGTGTGGCGAGATGACGACCGATCCAGCCTGAGGCAGGCCCGCGCTCATCGTCCACGCCGCGCTCCATGAGTTCCATCGCTTTGAAGTGACTGCGCGATTCGTCGGGCGCGCCGCAGGCATGGATGATGGCAAGTTGCTCGCTTTGCCAGGCCTCGAGCAAGGGAGTCATGTTTGGATGCAAACCAAAAAATCCATCCAAATCTAAAACTCTTTCCTCTTTCTTTTTTCTTGAATCATCAGGTCTTGCAATTCCCAACGAAGGCCGTAATTGATAATAGGCGTCTTCACCGTGCGGCACAACCATGTTGAGCACGTCCGCCGCGCCGCGCAGGAAAATGACGACGAGTGTGTCTCCGCGCGGGGCGGTGTTGACCGGGGCGAAGGAAAGGCGGGGAAGCCAGGAAGGAAGGGTTTGGGTGAGCATTAAATTTCTCCAAATTCCGTAGTGACGACTTCAGTCGTTGCATAAAAGAGCGACTGAAGTCGCTACTACATCATTATCTCCACTGAAACGCAGGCGAAGCGATGATACCTGCGGCGATGATGGGGAGAATCTCTTCATCGGTGGCTCCCGCCGTTCGGACGGAATCAATCAACCCGTCGCGCGCGAAGCGCTGTAACGGAGAGCCTAATAATAAAGATGTAGTCGAATCCACATCGTCCTGTAACATGCCGGTGGAGGAGACATCCAATAGATTTTGTAAATTGTGTTTCGTATTTTTGATCTCATCCCGAATCAACTCGAATGCAAATTGCCAGCGCGGCATGAGGTTGCCCTGCCAGGCTTCGCTGAAATCGGGGTAGCCATCGGGCGTGGGCCAGTTGAAAGCGACCTGCCCCATGCGAAGCAAATAATCGTGAAGCGCGGCGGCATCAGTTTCGGCATTCAACATGCGCAAGGCCGATAACATAAAATTCAATGGGCGTTTGTATTTTGGTTTTGATAGCGGCAGACCATCAAGAAGAATAACGCGCAACACAGATTTGATATCGCCTTTGGTGTCGAGAAATGTTTGCGCGGCTTTTTCGACAAGCTGCGGCGGCGGATCATCGGCGATGAAACGACGCGCAAGTTTCGTGGAAATAAATTTCGCCGCACTGGGATGTGTGACCAGCATCTCGATGACCTGCTCCGCTTCTTTAATACCCGACGGCTGGATCGAAAGACCCAAGACATTTTTCTCCCCGGTGTCATGCAGTTCATCTTTGAAGACAAAATCGCCAAGCCAGAAATGCTCCTTCACATTCCAACCCGTGAGACAACGCGCGAGTTCCATCACATCCTTTTGAGTGTAGCCGCCATTGACTCCGAGCGTATGCAGTTCCATGAGTTCGCGGGCATAATTTTCGTTGGGATGACTTTTCTCGTTGGCCTGGTTATCGAGATAGATCATCATCGCCGGCGAATGCGCCGACGCCCACACAAGATCGCGGAAACTGCCAAGCGCGTGTTTGCGAATCACTTCGCGGTCATCCACAGTCTTGAGAAAAAATTCGTTTCCCTTTTCGATGAAGATGTTGAAATGGTCGCTCCAGAATTCGACCATCACTTCATAGAGTTGCCGTTTGCTGTAAAGCTGGCGGAGCAGTGTGGCCTGACGCAATTCGCTTGGGACCTTCTCACGGTCGTAGTTATCGAAGAGTTGATTGCTGATGCCTTCGAGTTCATTGGCCTCCATCTTTAGCGTTTTGAAAGGCATGAGTTGCAGGTCGCAATCAAAGTCATTGATGGATTCAAAGTCGAGTTGCTCTTCGATGTAATTTTGCAAGCCGATCTCTGTAAAGCGGGCGCGTTCTTCAACCCTTGCGCCGAAGGTGAGACGGTTCAAGGCAAGGAAATCGCTTGCAGAAAGCGCAGTCCATGGGACGGTTGGCAAGTCACCTGCGAGTCTCCTGTAAACGGGAGCGCAGGAGGAAAGCACGGCGCTGGCAGTGACAAGCGAGGCGAGTTTGAGGAAGTCGCGGCGGGTGAGCATGGTGATTGGTAATTGGAGATTGGTAATTGGTGGAAATGATACGAGTTGCAAGTTACGGGTTGCGAGTCGCGTATTGCGTGTTTCCCTGTGTACTTGTTTCCTTGTTTACCAGCACACTTGTTTCCGTGTTTACGTTTTTCTCACGCGGAAGCCAATTGAGGAAGGCAAAGCCTGTCGCGCCGAAGGCCATGATGAGCACAAGCGGCCAGATGAAGAACCATCCCAGCACAGGGAAAAAAGCCGTGAGTTCGAGGAGGACAGAGCCGCGGACGAATCCATTCAATGGGGAGAAATTGCTTTGACGCGTGAGTCTCTCGCCCAGGTGAGCGGCAATTCCCGCCGAGCCGACAGAGGAGAGCGCCAGCGAAGCCGCAAGCAAAATCCAGCCGATGAATTTGGCGGGGCCAAACGGAAGCGCAAGCAGAATCACGATGGGGATGGTCACGGCAACGAGGATGATGAGTCCCAGCCCAAACGTGCCCCAGGGAGTCTTGTCCACGCGGGTTTGGGCGCGGGAGATCAACGAGGGGAACAATAGCCACCACGCGGTGAGCATGGCGGGGAAGGCGATGCCTAGAATCAACAGGATGAAGAAGATGGCGGATATGTCAGCCATGGGAGGTGTCCTTTCGTTTTTGGTTGATGCAAGGGATACAGGGGGAGGTGGGGAAAAGTTGCAGAGGTT
>JBBIUO010000402.1:0-3599 GCA_037440205.1 Chloroflexota bacterium | reverse complement strand
CGGTTCGCGGATTTGGCGTGACGCAATCGGCGTTCGCGGTCGAGTCCATGATGGATATGCTCGCCGAAAAATTGAACATGGATCGCATCGAACTCCGCCGCATGAATGCGTTGCATGTTGGAAGCGTCACCAACACGGGACAGGAATTGCGCGAGTCTGTTGGCTTGATGGAGTGCATTGATAAAGTTTCAAGTGCGATGTGTCAGGTTTCAGGTTCATCAATCAAAGAAGTTTTCCAACCACACGTGGAACATGAAACTCCGCACCTGGTACGTGCATGGGGCTTTGCCGCGGCTTACAAAAACACGGGACTCGGCGGAGGCGCGCCCGATATTTCTGGTGCAGAAGTGGAGTTGTACGATAACGGCACGTTCCAGGTGAGAAGTTCCTCCGCCGAAATGGGGCAGGGACTCGTCACCGTGATGCGTCTTGCCGTTGCAGAGGAAATGTCTGTGCCGCCCGCGCAAGTGGATGTGCTGGTGATGGATACCGACCTGACCCCGAACGGCGGCCCGACCACCGCCTCGCGCCAGACCTTTGTCACTGGCAATGCCTCCCGCCTCGCCGCGAAGACTCTGCGCGAAGCGATCACTGCCGCGATGGCGGAGAAATACGATGTGCGCCCGGAGCAAATTCGCTTTGAGAATGGCATTGTCCACGTCAACGGGCATTCGATGACATATGCCGACGTTGCCAAAGAGATGAAAGCGCTGGGACAAAATCCGCGTGCGATGTACGAATACGAAGCGCCGAAGACTCAGCCGCTCGGCACAGGAGGCGATATGCACTTTGCCTTTTCCTTTGCCGCGCAAGCCGCCGAAGTGGAAGTGAACAAACTCACCGGCGAAGTGCGCGTGTTGAAAGTCATCTCCGCCAACGACGTGGGCATGGCGGTCAACCCGCTTGGCTTGCAGGGACAGGTCGAAGGCGGCGTGATGATGGGTCTCGGCAATGCGCTCACCGAGGAATTCATCGTCGAGAACGGCTACGTGGTCACGGATCGTCTCGCGCGGTATCGCGTCCCCGGCATCATGCTCACACCGGAGATCACCTCCATCATCGTCGAGCATCCCGTTTCAACAGGGCCGTATGGAGCGAAAGGTGTGGGCGAGGTGTGCAGTATCCCCACCACACCGGCGATCACAAATGCAATCTACAACGCGGTGGGGGTGAGGGTTGATTCCCTGCCTGTGGATCAGGAGAAGATTGCAAGGGAGATTTGGGAGAGGGGGTAGATGACGTTCCTTTATTTGGTAAAATAAAGTTGATGAGTAACACGGAGTCGAGATGGCAAGATATGTTGTAATCAATCCAATCACATTTACCACTACTGAAGTGCGCCGTAATTTGACAACCATTGTGCGGCAAATTCGCAGGAAGCGTACGCCTGCCATTATCAAAAGCGGCGGGGAATCAGTAGCCGTGTTGTTATCTGTTGCAGAATATGAACGGCTTTTGCGTTATCAGCGGCTTGCGGAATTCAATAAACTGGCGCGCGCCATTGGGCGGGATGTTGAAAAAAGCGGCTTGACCGAGGAACAGTTGATGGAAGAACTCGAAGAAACCAAGCGGGAAGTATTTCGAGAGCAGTATGGCAGCCTCTAAAAAGGTCCGTGCATTTGCGGACGCAAATATCCTGTTTTCTGGCGCGGCTTTTCCACGCTGGTCTTATGAGGTCTTGCGTCATGCGACGGCGGATGACTTCAAATTGGTTCTTTGCCCTTTGGTGATAAATCAGGCGCGGAAAAACCTGCAAAGACGATTTCCCCAGCATGTTGAAAACCTTGAAAGACTCCTGCACTTGACGGATTGCGAACTGGTGTCAGACCCTGCGCCTGAGGAGATAGAGGCAAATCAAAACCTTGTGCGTGATTTGAGCGATGTGGCGGTGGCATTGGCGGCAATCGCCGCAAAAGTGGATTACTTCATTAGCGAGGACAAGGACTTTACTGTACGGGATAAGACCACCGAAGAGGTACGCCGCCACCTAAAAATCAGACTCGCAGGAGCCTTCCTTCGGGAGGTCATGGGATGGACGAGTGAAGAACTTGAGGAAATCCGTCACCGCACCTGGGATGATGTCGAGGAAGAAATCTAATTCCCTGCCTGTGGATCAGGAGAAGATTGGGAGGGAGATTTGGGAGAGAGAGCAAAGTAATCAATGACCAGTGATCAGTAAAACAAGAATCTCGGGTTGGAGCCCGAGATTCTTGTTTCATCAATCCTACAATAACTCAAAGGAAACCATCCATGCCGCTTATTTTTCCCGCTCATCAGGGCTTGATTTTGCCGGTGGCGCACAGATGGCCCAACCGCTTCGATGCGTTGGCGTTGTCAATTGGCGCTACCATGCCCGATTTGGTTGACAGTGCGCTGGGCTTTACGTTCAGTGGATATTTCAGGCAAGGGTATGGACACTCGCTGATAGGCGCCACTTTGCTTGATTTTCCAGCTGGATTGCTTCTTACCTATTTACTGGCGCTTTTGGGCGCGCGTTATCTGCGGACGCAGGACAAAACCGCAGGGCACAACCGGCACACCAGATTTGATTTGTGGAGTTACTCGATGGTCGCGGGCATCCTTTCCCACCTGGCATTCGATTTCATATCACACGAGACGAGTTGGTTGTTATATCCCTGGTACAGGAGCGGTCAATATTTACCGGAGTGGTGGTATATGACATGGTTCAAAATTCCTTCCCTACCCATGTTTGGTGATTCGTACTCGGTGGGGCCATATACTGTGATATGGTGCATATTAACACTGACAGGTGTCCATCTATTCTTTCGGTATATAAACTCCAAAAATTGAATCTGAAATCTTTCAAGAACTTATCGTTCCTGAGAGTCTTGTTCGGTCTTGTTACTTCACCGCAAGATGCGCTTTGGAAGGTTTCTTCCTTGAGGTGGCTGTCATCGCCAAACCCTTCCTCCTCCCTCGTGTGGCCTTGCGCCGCGGTTGGATTGATTCTACAACCTTGCTTTCAAGATACAACGTGTCGTAACTCAAGTCAATTTCCCCTTGCCATTCCACCGAGCCAGATGCCACTCGCGCAGTTTTAAACAGGGCGGCATCTTTCAGCCTCGCAAAGACAGGTTTGTCAAAATATGGTTTCAGGTCAAAGACGCGCTTTTCGTTATTTTCAAACGTCAATAACAGGCAGTAATCATCCTTGAACTGGACGGATTTAACGTAGGGATTCATTTAATCTCCTATTTCAAGGGATCAATCTTGAAGACTTCTTCGCCATTGACCGCCAACTTCCAATCGGCATTCAATTCTTCGCGGCGGATCTCGATCCAGGCCTGCACGAGACGAGTCTTGTTATTCGGAAATTTGCCTGCCAGGAGTCTGCCGTCTGCAATGCCGAAAACAGCCTTGTCGCTCCCGCACTCCACATGAATATGAGGGGTATGATGTTGTTTGTTGTCGGCATAGTACATACGGACGATAATTCCGTAAAACATGGATAGAATTGGCATGTCGAATTCTCCTGCTTGAATTATATCTTGTCTTTAACCCAGAAATAACCGTACGCGACACGATTATCAGTAAATCACGAAAACCTCGCGTAGTTTGCGCTCTCTGGCGCAAATTAG
>JBBIUO010000401.1:0-3606 GCA_037440205.1 Chloroflexota bacterium | reverse complement strand
TCAAACAACCTGGCGTCTTGGCGACTTTGCGTTAAGTTCGTCGGTTTCAGATTTGAAATTGCTGACTTTTGCTAAAGAGCCTTGTCCACGCACCTTTGCTGGAATAGATTTCCACAAAATCAGATTCGCGTCCCGGCTTTACCCGGTATTCCCAAATGATGATGTACATGATGGTTATTTTGTCTGGTCGGCGTTGCGCCACCACCAAAACGTCGCAACAAAGCCGATGAGGCTGGTAAGAATCAATGCAACGTAACTGTATGCCCCTAATTGCTCGGCGCGAGGCCCCGCCACACCGCCGAACAACCCCGGAATAGCCCATGGAAACCAATCTCCCCAGCCGAGGATGACGGACAGATTCGCCATGAAGAGTGTGAAAATGGTCCAACCAAAAGGAGGCAGATAACCGCGCCCACTGCTGGAGGCGAACGCGACAAATGACATCAGGGGAATCGTCAATGCCGCCGTTCCCGCAATGGATGTGAATGAGTCGAGAAGCAATTTCGCCGACCAGCCGGGCAATTGAAGCATTGCGCCAACCGCGAGTCCGATGCCGAAGATGAGTAAAGTCACAGCAAGAGACCACGCCGCGATCACAATGAACTTGGCGGTAACAGTTGCTTCGCGTGGAGTTGGCAGGGCCAGCAATTCCTTGACCGTGTGATCGGAAAATTCGCGGCCAAACGCCCAGATGGTGATAATGGCAAACAAAACCATCCCACCCGCCGCAATTGCCTGCGCAAGGAATCCGAAGTAGGCAGGCCAGTCTGCCACGCCCACCATGAGTTGTGCCTTGGCGCTGATCAACCCCATCGCGCGCGCCGCTTCTGGGTCTTTGAGAATGACCATGAAGAGTCCGCCAGCCAGCGGTGCCATCGAAAATCCAATCGCTGTAAAAAGCGGCACCTTCGAGCGGCGCATTTTGAGCGCTTCAGAAAACAGCGCGGCGGAAAAATTTTTCATGGATTGCCTCCTGCCAACTGCATGAAGTGTTCCTCCAAATCCTGCTGTACCACTGCGAGATGTGTCGGCGGCGTACCGGCATTGACAAGAATCCGCGCAATGTCATCGGGATATTCGATTGCGCGTGAATCTTCCATCAGAATCGTTTCATCTTCCATCCCGGGTTTGAATCCTGCACTTTGTAAATGGGTGAGCGCTTCCGCAAAATTGCGTGCCCGCACTTCCAACCGTTTTGCGCGCATCTTTTCAAGTTTGTCTGTATCGAATTCCTCGATCAATTTGCCTTTGTGGATGATTCCGATTCGTGTGGCGAGTCTGTCCACTTCGGTGAGAATGTGGCTGGACATGAAAACGGTCACGCCCTTGTCCTGCGCAAGCGTCTTCAATAACTCACGAATCTCAACCATGCCTGCGGGGTCGAGTCCATTTGCGGGTTCGTCGAGGATGAGCAATTCGGGGTCGTGGAGCATGGCGCGCGCCAGCCCAAGGCGTTGGAAATTGCCGCTCGAAAGCGTACCCGCTTTACGGTCCGCGTAGGAAGCGATGAATAGCCGGGCCATGACATCATCCACAACGTTTGGATTTTGAATCCCATGCAAGCGCCGGGCGATATCCAGATTTTCCCGAACGGATAAATCGGGATAAGCCGAAGGATGCTCCACGAGATGCCCGACTTTCTCCCACGGTCCGCTTCCACCTTGACCGATGGCCTGCTCCAGCACTTTGACATTTCCTCCGTTTGGGCGGATCATTCCTAAAAGCATACGAATGGTGGTGGTCTTGCCCGCGCCGTTGAGACCAAGAAAGCCGTAGATCTCGCCGCGCTTCACCAGCAGGTTGACATTGCTCACGGCGCGCACATCGCCGTATCGTTTCGATAAATTGATTGTTTCGATTGCGTAGTTCATGTCATTCTCCAACCACATACCCGGCGACCAGATCAATCATCACATTCATGGTTTCCTGATAAGCGCCTTCGCCCAGGTCATCGCGATGCAGGCTGACGAAGAACAGACTTTTGATGAGGCTGCTGACGATACGCGGCGATGCCTTGACGGCGATTCCTTCACGTTTGATCTTTTTGATCAACTCATTCGTGAATGCTTCGTCGTTGCCGGCGTGTTGCACGGCCCGTTCCGCCGGAACCTTTCGCACCAGATAATCGAAATCGGATTTGTTGAAATTCTTCAGCAGGGGATAGGCATCCCAGGTGAGCAGAAAACTTTTGAGCATCTCGCCGGCGTTTTTCCGCGCATTTGCATTCGGCTGGATTGCAAACTCCAGGATGCTGTTTTGAATCTCCCGTTCGATTTCTTCCAGAATTTCTAGAAACAGTTCCTCCTTCGACTCGAAGAACAAATAGAAAGCGCCCTTCGAGATGCCGACGGCCCCGGTCAACTCGTCCACGCTGGTTTTTCTGAGCCCCTGCTTCTCGAAGAGTTTTTTCCCCTTCCCGCGCATTTGCGTGCGGATGGTTTCCTTTTCCTGTTCGGTGAAAGCCTTTGGCATACAGTAACCTTTCTGTGACTAAATTCGTAAAAATAGTCACTGCTATTATAGCCAAAATCACGTGGGGGTCAAGGAAAGGATGGGATGATATGAATGCGGGGACGAAGGGAAATGTCCCTTCCGGGAAATTACGTTTCCGCCTGTTTCAACGAACTACGCGTTTTTACCGAGCAACTCCTTTACCCTTTCCGCAAGTTCGTCAATGTGGAAGGGCTTGGTGAGGTAATCGTCTGCCCCGGCGCCAAAGGCGACGATCTTGCTGTCGCTGTCATCCAATGCGGTGACGATGATGATCGGTGTAAAGATAAACCTGGGAGTCTGACGGAGCATCCTGCATACTTTGAAGCCGTCGGGATCGGGCATCATCAGGTCGAGGATGATCAGGTGTGGATTGACTGAATCGGCCGTTTGCAAAGCCTTTGAACTGTCATTCACTGCTGTGGTTTCATAGCCCTCCGCGCTCAGAACCTTTTGCAGCAGGTCGGTCGCCTGCTTGTCGTCGTCAACGATCAAGATTTTTGTCATGACATTTTCCTGATTAAACGAATGAATTTTCGTTCAAAAAATTGAAAAATAATGGCGTTCGGGCGTTATTATACACGAGACCCTATCAGCCAAAACGCGGCTCTGTTGACAAATCTGTAAGTTATGAAATCACTCCGCTCTCCTGAGCAGTGCGTCGATTCTTGCGGCGAGGTCCCTGGGGAAGAAGGGCTTTGTAATAAAATCCTTCGCCCCGGCATTGAAGGCATCGCGTTTACTGCCGATGTCGTTCAGGGCGGAGACAATAATGATGGGAATGTGCCTGAGGTTCTGGGTGGATTGGAACATCTTGCAAAGTTGAATGCCGTTTATACCCGGCATCATGATATCGAGCAGGATGAGATCGGGTGGATTCGAACTCGCCGTTTCGATTGCGTTTATGCTGGTGTTGATGGAAAAAGACTCGTGCCCGTTCATTTTGACGAAATTTTCCAGCAGTTTTGTGGTCTCTATATCATCATCAATTATTAATATTTTTGCCATGGTATGGTTCCTCGGGATGGGATGCGCTCATCAAATCGATTTCATCCTCATGATGTGAATGCAGGGTCTGAAGGGTTTTGTCTCTGCCGGGGGAATTTACTCATTGAG
>JBBIUO010000400.1:0-3620 GCA_037440205.1 Chloroflexota bacterium | reverse complement strand
TTTTGGAACAGAACGAGACAGAATACGTTTCAAAAAACGCGGGCAAGATGCATGCTTGCGGACACGACTCACATACCGCGATGGCGTTGGGCGCAGCGCATATTCTCTCGAAGGAAAAATTCAACGGAAGGATTCGATTCCTCTTTCAACCTTCAGAGGAAACTGCGGATGAAGAAGGCTTGAGCGGCGCGATGCGGATGGAAGCCGAAGGCGCAGTGGAAGGCGTGGATTATGTCATCGCGCAGCACGTGGACCCGAACAGCCCAACGGGGACGATTGCCATCACAGAAGGTCCTTGCGGCGGAGGTGTTGATACATTTTTTGCAACGATCCTCGGCAAGGGCGGGCATGGGGCGTACCCACACACGACAGTTGATCCGTTCAACCTGCTTGCCCATGTCATCATGGCATTGAATGGGATTGTCTCGCGCAGACTCGATCCGTTCGAACCGACAGCAGTGAGCATCGGCGTTATCAACGGCGGCTTTGCGGAAAACGTCATCCCTGAAAAAGTGGAGATGAAAGGCACACTCAGGTTCACGTCGCTGGAAGTGCAAAAGCGGATTCGTGAGGAGGTGACGCGCGCGTTCGAGGTCACAAAATCGCTTGGCGGAAATTACGAATTGAAATTTGAATTCGGCGGATTGCCGCTGGTCAATGACCCGCATGTTTCCAAAGTGATCGAACAGGTTGGCAAGGATTTGCTCGGCGCGGATAAAGTCCACGCGATGCACAAAACTCTCGGCGCAGAGGATTTTCCCGAATTCTTGAAGAATGCGCCTGGCGCGATGTATACTTTGGGAACCATGATCGAAGGACGCGAGATTTACGAACTACATCACCCCAAGTTCGATCTGGATGAACGCGCGTTGCCGATTGGAACGGCGGTTCTGGTGGAGACGGCGTTGAGGTTTTTGAAGGAGTAACAATCCAAACCTGACAGGTCTTAGAGACCTGTCAGGTTTCAACTTTTTTTCGGAGGGCACACATGCACACGATACTCAAATCAAACAGCAGGGAAGTGGTCATCGGCATTGACAAGCCGTTCGTGATGATCGGCGAGAAGATCAACCCGACGGGGATCAAGAAACTGGGGCAAGCGTTGGTCGAGAAGAATATGGATTATGTCAAGCATCTCGCCAAGAGACAGGTGGATTGGGGCGCGGATGTACTGGACGTAAATGTCGGTCATCCGCAGATTGACGAAGCGGAGATCATCCCGATGGTGGTCGAGGCGGTCAAATCAGTTGCGGATGTGCCGCTCTGCATCGACTCGAATGAGCCGAAGATTCTCGAAGCGGGATTAAATGCCGCTCCGGGCAAGCCGCTCGTGAACTCTGTCAACGGGGAGGAAAAGCAATTGGCGAGTGTCCTGCCCATCGTCAAGGCAAGAGGCGCGGCGGTCATCGGGTTGACCATTGCCGATGAGGGCATCCCACCCACAGCGGAGTTGCGACTCGCGGCGGCAGGGAAGATCATCGAACGCGCCGCAAAAATCGGAATCTCCATCGAAGACGTTATCATTGATCCGCTGGTGATGACGGTGGGACATGATTTCAAGGCTGCAACAGTGACGCTCAAGACGATTGAACTGGTCATCAAGGAGTTTGGCGTGAACGTCAATCTTGGCGCGAGCAATGTTTCATTTGGATTGCCCGACCGACATTCGGTGAACACGGCGTTTTTGTCGCTTGCGATTCAAGCAGGCGCGACCTGCTCGATCACCGACCCGATCAAACTGGGAAGTGCGATCCGGGCAACCGATTTGCTTTTGGGAAAAGATGCGAACTCGATGAGGTATTTGAAATATTTTCGTGCGACGGAAAAGTTGAGGGAAGCGGAAGCGGCGGCGAAGTAAATCAATCGCCTTGCACAATAGCAGGGGCGACCCTCCACTCACTGGGCGGGTCGCCCCTACGGTTTTATCTAACCACTCGTCACAGCATGACAGGCCACCCAATGATTCGGCGCGGCTTCGCGCCATTCGGGGACTTCTTTTTTGCAAACATCCATCGCAATGGGACAACGCGTGTGAAAGCGGCATCCGCTCGGCGGGTTTAGCGGACTGGGCACATCGCCGGTGAGAATGGTTCGCTTTCGGGCGCGATCCTTTCGCGGGTCTGGAATGGGAACCGCGGAGAGCAGGGCTTTGGTGTATGGATGCTGGGGATTTTCATAGAGTTCATCGCGGCCGGCCAGTTCCACCATCACCCCCAAATACAGCACCGCGACACGGTCACAAATGTGACGCACCATGCTCAAATCGTGCGCGATGAAAAGATAGGTCAAACCCAGTTGATCCTGCAACTCTTCCAGCAGGTTGACCACCTGCGCCTGAATGGATACATCCAACGCAGAGATGGGTTCATCACAGACGATGAACAAAGGATTCGACGCCAAAGCGCGGGCGATGCCGATGCGCTGGCGTTGTCCGCCGGAGAATTCATGGGGGAAGCGATTCAACAAATGCGGACTCAGCCCCACCATTCCCAACAAATCCCTCGCGCGATCCATCCGCTCCTGATTGGTGGCGAATAATTTATGCACCCGCATCGGCTCGCCGACAATCGAACTCACCGTCCAGCGCGGGTTGAGAGAGGCGTACGGGTCTTGAAAAATGATCTGCGCCTTTCGCCGGATGCGAAGCAAATCGCTCCCGCGCGCGCGAAGGATGTCTTCGCCGTCAATGGTCACATTGCCGCTTGTGGCGGGATACAAACCAAGCATGGTTCGCCCCACCGTCGTCTTGCCGCAGCCGCTCTCGCCCACCATGCCGAGAGTCTCGCCGCGTTGAATGGAAAATGAAACTCCATCCACAGCGCGCACCACTCCCGCATTTCGTTGAAGGATCAATCCACTGGAAACCGGGAAATGTTTTTTCAAGTCCTTTACTTCAACCAGCGCGTTGGGCTCGGTCATCGCGGCGCTCCTGTTTTCACATCCACCCAGCAGGCGGCGAAATGGTTTGCGGCAATCATGTTCAGGGTCGGGTTTTCCTTTCCGCATCGTTCAATTGCAAAATCACAGCGCGGCGCGAACGGACAACCGCGAGGTTCCACCAGCAGGTTGGGCGGCGCGCCGGGAATGGACTTCAACCGCTGATCGCGGCGCCGGTCGACGCGGGGCAATGCCGCAATCAGTGAAAGCGTGTACGGATGGCTGGGCGAATCGTACAACTCCTCAACGCTTGCGTGTTCCACAATAAATCCCGCATACATCACGATCACCCGGTCTGCCATGCCGGCCACCACACCCAGGTCATGCGTGATCCAGATGATCGCCATGTGAAGCATCTCGCGCAAACGCATGACCAATTCCACAATCTGCGCCTGGATCGTCACATCCAACGCCGTCGTCGGTTCGTCCGCGATCAGCAAACTCGGCGCGCAGGATAACGCCATCGCGATCATCACGCGCTGGCGCATGCCGCCCGAAAATTGATGAGGATAATCCCGAAGCCTTCGCGCCGCGTCGGGAATGCCCACCTGCTCCAGCAATTCAACGGCGCGCTTTTGCGCCTGCTCCGGTGAAAAGCCCAAATGCTCGCGCAACGACTCCGTCAACTGCCGGCCAATTGTCAGCACGGGATTGAGCGAGGTCATCGGGTCCTGAAAGATCAT
>JBBIUO010000399.1:0-3625 GCA_037440205.1 Chloroflexota bacterium | reverse complement strand
ATCAACTTGCCGACCATGCCTGCAACAAAATGTCCCTCGGTGCCGCAGACCACCTGGTATTCGCCCGGTTCCGAAGGCGCGGTGAAGGTGGCAGTGACATCCTGGCCCGGCTCGGCTTCCACCTCCCAGTAGATGTTGCCTTCATCTTCGTCGCCGAAGTCCTCGCCAACGGTCTGGCCGAAATTCATGATGACGAATTCATGCACCACTGCGCCTTTGTTACTGGCATTGATGGTAATCTCCTGCCCGGCTGGGACGGTGAACTCAGCCGGGGTGAAATTGAATTCTGTAAAGGTCACATCAATGGTGGTGGATGGCCCGCCCCCGCCGCAAGCCGCGAGGAGAAGCACCATCACAAGCAAAAGGGAAAACATGGATAACGATTTTTTCATACAACACTCCTTTCCTGATATTTAGGACAGAAACAGTCTACATAATTTCTTCGCAATTTTCAATAGTCAATTTTTGACTTTTTGACTTTTGCATTCGTGCCGCCTGAGGTACACTGATGCTTATTATCATCTGGTAGACAAAGGAGACCAATGACCGCTCTCACTCAAAAAACAACTTATTCCATTTACTGGCAGTATGCCCTATGGCTCGCAATCTTTACCGTGCTTTACAACATCGCTGAAGGAGTGGTTTCGGTTTTCTTCGGCTTCAACGACGAGGCGCTCACCCTCTTTGGCTTTGGCGTGGATTCATTCATCGAAGTGATGTCCGGCGCAGGGATCCTCGCCATGGTCCTGCGCATTCGTCAGAACCCAAACACGTCGCGCACACGATTTGAGGTGACGGCATTGCGGGTCACCGGCACGGCGTTTTACCTGCTCGTAGCCGGGCTTGGCGCAACTGCCGCATACAACCTCTTCACCGGACACAAACCGCAGACCACCATTCCCGGCCTGGTCATCTCCGTCATCTCCATTGCAATGATGTGGGCGCTGGTCATGGGCAAGCGAAAGGTCGGGCGCGCGCTCAACTCTATGCCCATTCTTGCAGACGCGAATTGCACGATGGTCTGCGTTTACATGTCGGTGATTCTGCTTGCGGCGAGTCTCGTCTATCAATTGACCGGCTTCGGCTTTGCGGACAGCATCGGCGCAATCGGCCTGATCTATTTTTCATACAAGGAAGGGCGCGAGGCATTCGAGAAGGCAAACGGTCTCGAATGCGATTGCGAAGATGAAAACTGCAACGATTAAGGCTGGTTTATAATTGCCGCATGAAATCCCTTCGATGGCTGGCGCTTTCATGCGCGTTTCTGCTGTATTCATGCCAGTCAAACGTCTCCCCCACCATCACCATCATTGACGGCGACCAAATTTTGGAGACGACATCCAACGAGCGTATGCCGTTGATTCTGTTCACGCAGAATGGAATCAATCCGGGACAAAACGACCGCGCCCTCGTCAACGGGATTCCATTTCCGCTCGATCAATCTTTGCCCGGGTTTGATTCTGCCCAATTGCAATTGCGCCGCGCCGTGGCATTGACTCTCGTCACGCCGGTAGGGACGCAAACGATTCAAACCTCGGCATTCACCGTCGGGCAGGCATTGAACGAGGCGGGATACACAATCGGTTCAGCCGATTTGCTCGATCCACCCACAGAGACTCCCATCACAAAAGCATTGACTGTAAACTACACCCCGGCGAGAGATTTTGTCATTTACGCCGGTGACGATGTGATCAACATCCGCTCCGCCGCAGGGACAGTTGGCAGAATCCTTGCCGGGGCTGGGATTCCGCTCATCGGGCTGGATACCAGCCTCCCGTCGGAGAATGAAGCGCCGCCTCTCGATGGGCAGATTCGCGTCACACGAGTCCAGGAGATCATCAGCGTGGCGCTTGAACCAATTCCATTCGAAACGCAAAAGATCGAATCCATTGACGTGCCGCTTGGGCAGGAGGAACTCGTCCAGCCCGGCGTCGAAGGCATTTCGATGATCCGCACGCGCATTCGATACGAAGATGGAATTGAAGTGAGCCGCAAGGTGGAGGAGGAAATCGTTGCGCGCGAACCGCAGGCGCGCATTGTGAGACGCGGCTCGCAAATTGTGATGTCGCCTTTGCCCGGCGTTTCGGGCGAGTATTGGGCGGCGGTGGAAATGTACGCGACCGTTTATTCGCCCTGCTCCTCCGGCACAGGCGGATGCTCGTATGGCACAGCCAGCGGAGCGCGCGCGGGTTACGGCATTGTGGCGGTAGATTATTCGATTTACAGTTATCTCGCAGGGATGCGGGTTTATATTCCCGGCTATGGCACGGCCACCATCGGCGATACCGGCGGCGGCCCGATCATCGAAACGTCCCTCGGTGTGCCGCGCACAAAATGGATAGACCTCGGCTTCGATGACGGCGCAATTCAGGATATGACCGGCTGGGTCACTGTCTATTTTCTCGCGCCCGCGCCGGCGGAGATTCCATATTTTTTGAAGTGAGCGAGAGACCCTAAAGGTTTTTGGAAACCTTTAGGGTCTCATGGAAACCATGACTCGAAACCAAAAAAACATTCTTGCAATTCTTTCCCTCATCGCCTGTCTGTTTGTCAGCGGGGCGGCATATTCTGTTTTCCAAAGCTACCGCTCCTTCGCAACACAGCCGCTCGGCCCCGCCCTCCCCATCGTTCCGCAAACCATGCCGCCCACATGGACTCCGGCGGCCACGCAATCGGCAGGTATGGTCACGCTCGCGCCGACGTTTTCCTTTGCCACTAACACACCCGTCGCTGGCTGCGGCGGCCCGAATTTGATGAACGTCGTCGTCATCGGTGCCGACTCGCGCGCCGACAATTATCAATATGGGCTTGGCGATGTCATCCGCCTCGTGCGCGTGGACTTTGTCACGCCGAAAGTGACTGTGCTTGAATTTCCACGCGACCTTTGGGTGGAAATCCCATACATCGCCGATAATATCAACGGGCAGGATCACGAGAAATTAAATCAAGCCTACCTTTACGGCCAGCCCGGCGACGGCTTTCATTATTGGGATGATCCCAGCGCCGGGCCCGGGCTTCTCACCCTTACCCTCAACCTCAACTTCGGCGTGCAGGCCGATCATTACATCGCCGTCAACATGCGCACATTCGTAAATGTGGTCAACGCCGTCGAAGGCATTGACCTCAACGTCCCTGATCAAGCCGCCGCCGATGGCACAGGTCTGCCCATTGGCAAGCATCATTTGAACGGAGATCAGGCGCTTAAAGTGGCACGCAATCGCGAAGAAGGAGTCTTTGAACGCGCCAACAATCAGAACCGCGTGCTGTGCGCGCTCCGCAAAAAACTCACCAGCCCCAAGGTCGTCACGCAGATACCGGAATTGATCGACTCCTTCAAAGATAACATCCTCACCGATTTCACGCCGGAGCAACTCGGCCAGCTCGCCTGTCTCGGCACAAAGATGCCGCCGGAAAATATCACCTTCGCAAGTTTCCCGCAGGAACTTTTCACAGCCAGCCGCATCTACGATCCCGTCTTCAAAAAGAACGTTTTCTATTGGGACGTGGACTTCGACACCCTGCGTGATTACGTCGCCCGCTTTCAGGAAGGCACATGGCCCGAGCCAAACACTGTCAGCACTGGCGCAGAAGAGGAAGAGATCGTCTGCGAATGAGCGATTACCGC
>JBBIUO010000398.1:0-3670 GCA_037440205.1 Chloroflexota bacterium | reverse complement strand
CAGGAGAATCCCGCGATTCAGTATGTTTACCCGACTGAGGGCGCAATCCTCTGGCAGGATAACTGGGCCATGTTGAAAGACGCCCCTCATGCAGATGCCGACTACGCCTGGCTTAACTACACCATGCAGGGAAATATCTTCTGGATGATGTTGCGCGACTTCCCATACACCAACCCGAATCAAGCCGCGATTGATTACGCCAAAACGAACGAGAAGGAACTCTATGACGTGTACATGGGGTCGCCGATCACCAACGTCCCTGCGGAGGCGATCAAGAACGGTCACCGCATTGCCGATGTGGGCGACGCTACACCCCTGTATGACGACATCTGGGTGGAAGTAAAGGGCGGGCAATAAACCTGATTGCAGTAAAATAACCTCGGCAGGTGATGAACCGCCGAGGTTATTTTTGATTCATCTATCAACCCGTCCACGTGATGAGGAATTATTGGTTCATGTGTAGGACAAGTGCGTTTTGCCAGGCCGACGCTACACCTGCCTTGGCGGGCGGTGCTAGGGGAGAGCGTCTCTTACGCTTCTATGGCGCGTAGCGGACGTTCTCTAACGTCTGCAATTTGTTCACAGATGCCGAATTATTTGTCATGTGAGGCGAGTCTTGACTCAAGGCAAGGAAAATGCCGGACGGATGCCACACCAAGCCTCAGCGGCGGACGACCGTCTCTTCGCGTAGTCAAACTGGGAAGAGTGTTTCTTCCACAATCAGCGCGGAAGCAACTCCCGCCAAATTTCATCGGGCGAGTCGCTTTTTAGCAAGGTTATTTATTGCATTTATTTCCAGTAAAAAGTAATTATTTGTCATAAAATAATTGACTTCTATGCAAAAAAGGAATAAAATAGAACATGGAAAGCATAATCGGTAACGACCCCTCCAGCCGCCTCGACAGCATTGACCAGCACATCATCGAGGCCATGCGCAAAGACGGCCGCGAGGCCTTCGCCCAGATCGCCGAGAAACTCAACGTTTCGCCGGGCATGATCCGCCAGCGCTACAACCGCCTTGTGGAACTGGGCTACCTCAAGGTTGTGGCGGTCACCAACCCGCTCATGATGGGCATCCGCACCATGGCGCTCATCGGCATCCACACCGACGGCCATAAAATGCTTCAGGTGGCCGAGCAAATTTCCAAACTCGACGAGGTGGTTTACCTTGTGGTGGTCAGCGGGCGGTACGACATTGTGTGCGAAGTCTTTTGCCGCGATCACGAAGACCTGCTCAAGTTCCTCACCGAAAAACTCGCCACCGTGGATGGAATCCGGGAGACCGAATCATTCATTCACTTGAAGATCATGAAGGAAATCTATTTTTAGGAAATTCACGCTTCACCCCGACTTCGGGCCTGGTGCAGCGGAATAAACTTTGTCCAACCCGCAAAAGGATCGCGGTTGGAGCCACTTCGAAAGGAAATATGAAAGCGTTGTTGAAGGCAGTTCGTATGATCGGGGAAACGTTTGCAAGAGTATACATGGCGGGATTATTGATAAATCCAAACAGTCATCCTAACTCGCGCAGACGCGAGTTATAAAACCAATGGAGTAACGTGTTATGAAAGTATTGCTGATCGGTGTTGGCGGGGTGGGGGAGGCGATTGCCGCCATTGCAAAGCCGCGCGCCTGGATGGAACAAATGGTGCTGGCCGATTACAACGTCAAGCGCGCAAGGGAAGTGCAGAGGAAACTTGGGGAGAAAAGACGCTTCCCGGTCGAGTTCATTGACGCCGGTAAAAAATCCGAGATCGTGAAACTGGCGAAGAAATACAAGGTGGACCTCATCATGAACGCGGTGGATCCCATCTTCAATGAGCAGATTTTCGACGCCGCCTTCGCCGCCGGCGTGACCTACATGGACATGGCGATGACCCTCTCCAAGCCGCACCCGAAAGACCCATTCAACAAGTGCGGCGTCAAACTGGGCGACTATCAATTTGCCAAAGCCAAAGACTGGAAAAAGAAGAAATTGCTTGCCCTCGTCGGCATCGGCGTGGAGCCCGGCATGGCGGATGTATTCGCCCGCTACGCCCAGGATCATCTCTTCGACGAAATTGACGAAATGGGCATCCGCGACGGCGCCAATTTGGAGATTCAGGGGTATGAGTTCGCGCCCAACTTCTCCATTTGGACGACAATCGAAGAATGCCTCAATCCGCCGGTGATCTGGGAGGAGGGCAAAGGCTGGTTTACTACAAAGCCATTCTCCGAGCCCGAAGTCTTCGAATTCCCCGAAGGAATCGGCCCAATTGAACTTGTCAACGTGGAACACGAGGAAGTCCTGCTTGTGCCGCGCTGGGTAAAGACCAAACGCATGACCTTCAAATACGGCCTCGGCGATCAGTTTATCGGCGTGTTGAAGACTCTGCACATGCTCGGTCTCGACAACAAAGAGAAAATCAATGTCAAGGGCGTGCAAGTTGCGCCGCGTGACGTGGTGGCTGCCTGTTTGCCGGATCCCGCTCACCTCGGCGATAAAATGTCTGGCAAGACCTGCGCGGGAACGTGGGTGAAGGGTAAAAAGGACGGCAAGCCGCGCCAGGTCTATCTCTACCAGGTGGCCGATAACAAGGACTGCATGAAGAAATGGGGTTGTCAGGCCGTGGTGGCGCAGACGGCTTTCTCCGCAGTCATTGCCATGGATTTGCTCGAGCATGGGATATGGAAGGGGACAGGTGTTCTCGGCCCCGAGGCATTCCCGCCCAATCCATTCATGGAGAAGATGGCCGATTACGGCTTCCCGTATGGAATGAGAGAGATGTAAAGGTAAGGCCTCCGAGTTCTCGAGGAACTTGGAGGCCTATTCTTTCATTCTTCTTTCATCCCATCCAGCAGGTTGAGCAGGCGTTTCGAAGTCTTGAAAATTTTGTTCGCCTGTTTGCTGGCGCTGCCAGGAGCAGGATTCCCTTGATCGTCCATGAGGGCTGTTTCCACGCTGATGCGGGCAAGATTGAGCGCGGAGTTTTGAAGCGCGTTATTTCCTTTTAATTTCGCCAGAAGATCGGCTATCTTCTTGAGTTTCGGCGTGATGTTTTTCCCTGGTTTGACAATGGCTGGAGGTGCAAGTTCAGGCTCAAGGGTGGTTATGATACGGTTTTTTTGTTTTGCGGCGTTATAGGTATCGTTGAGGTCTGAGCGAATGCCGCCGCCAAAATGGACTCTATACCTCATGAGCAGGCCATCGTAAACGATTTGCCCCTTGAATGGGAGTAGGACGGCCTCCACCATTTGAGGAAGCGCATAAGATGGAATTACCTCCTCCAATGGATCCTGAATCCCATGCACGGAGTAAACCAGATTGTCCTTCATGAAAATCGAACCTTTTTTGAGATGACGGAACAGGAAGAAGGAGCCTTTGATGAACCGCGTCCATCTTTCGATGATTTGTAATTCTTCGGCTGGTAATTGGTCGGGGTTCTCGCGGACGTAAGCCGATATTAGATCGGGGTCTTTCCACAACTCGTTGCGCGCGGCCAATTTTTTCTTGGTATCAAGGTTGGCGTATTCTTCCATGGAGTGGATATTTTTTTGGAAATTGCGTTTTTGGTTGACGTAATATTGCAGTTTCCACATTAGTTCAAAAAACAGTTTTCCATCGCCTGGCGGGAGTGTCATGGGAAGTTCCTTTGAATTGGTTTGATTGCGGGGCTATTGTAATATAGCC
>JBBIUO010000397.1:2592-3707 GCA_037440205.1 Chloroflexota bacterium | reverse complement strand
GCGGGTGACAGAATTATCGGGACAATAATTTCCGCCGCCGCATCCGCCGGTGATGCCCTCCGCCGCCAACTGCTCGATGAAATCTGCCGCGAAAGAACCGGCCGGGACATCCCCAAAGACCGCGCCTGTCGCTGGCGGGGGCGTGAAGGCGCTTCCATGTTCGCCTCGTAAAATGAAGATCGCCATTTGTGCGCGCGTGACGGTCGCATCGGGGCAAAAGAGCAGTGGACTGGCGCTGCAACCACCCGTGATGCCGGCGCGGAATAGAACCTCGACAAAGACATTTGCGAAGTGACTGAATGGCACATCGGCAAAGATGGGCGTGGCTGTGTTGCGGTATAACGAAACAGAATCACCATTGCTGTTTATCACCGCCATATCCGGTTTCCCATCCCCGTCAATGTCGCCGATGGCGACGCTGGCCGGTGTGGTGCCTGTGCTGAAGTCCACCGGGGTGGCGAAAGTGGCGATGTTTATCACCCCGCTTGTGCCGGCATTCCAAAGCACCGAGACGAAGTTAAGAGGGCCGCTTGTCACCGCGATATCGAGTTTGCCGTCCTGATCGAGATCGCTGATTGCGATTCCTCCCGGGGCGGAACCGGATTGCAGGTCAAAATCAACTTTGGGAGCGAAGGAAGAAGCGGTAATCGCTCCGTTGGTGCTGGTATTGCGAAACACCGAGACAGAGTCTCCACCGAAATTAGACACGGCCAGATCGGGTTTGCCATCGTTGTCCAAATCACCGGTTGCGATTTGGCTTGGAAAATGCCCGGCGCTGAAATCCACTTTTGCGGCGAAGGAGGAGGCGGTGATCGCTCCGCTTGCGCTGGTGTTGCGAAGGATGGAAATCGTGTCTGCGGCGTTGTTCGCAATGGCAAGGTCGCGTTTGCCATCTCCATCCAGATCACTGATGACGACGCTGGCCGGGACCAGCCCGGTGGCGAAATCAACTTTTGACGCGAAGGACGAAGCAGTAATCGCTCCGCTTGTGCTGATATTGCGCAATACAGAAACGGTGGCATCCCCGGTATTTGTCACTGCGAGGTCGGGCTTGCCGTCGCCATCCAAATCGCCGATTGCAATGGACATTGGCGAAGAGCCTGTGTTGAAATGCA
>JBBIUO010000397.1:0-2554 GCA_037440205.1 Chloroflexota bacterium | reverse complement strand
GAAATACCGAGACGGTGTTGCTGGGAATTATTTGCCACAGCGACATCCGGCTTTCCGTCCCCATCCAAATCGCCGACCGCCATAAACATGGGGGAGGAACCTGTGGTGAAATTTAATTTGGCCGCAAGGGACGAAGCGTCGATCGCCCCGCTCGCGGCGGTGTTCTTGAAAAATGAAAAAGAGTTGTCGTTTCTGTTGACGATAAGAATGTCGGGTTTGCCGTCCGCGTCCATATCGCTGACCGCCACATCCTGCGGAAAGCTTTCTGTGGCAAAGTTCAACTTTGCGGCGAAGGACGCGGAGTCAATGAGCGCTTGCGCAGGGACAGCGCCCTTTGCGCCAAACGCCAATACCATGAGTGAAAAGATCGCAAAAGCATTAAGAAGGATTCTTGCCTGGGTCTTCATAAGTTTCTCCTTTTTTATTGGGTGATGAATAAATGGGCGCGCATTTGGACAGATTCGGTACCGTCAATTTGTGGGAACCTCCGATTAAGAAAAGTGAACAGATTTCCCTTGTAGTTTATTCAGGGAGCGTTTCAAAAGCGTTTCTTCGAGTTGTGGAATTGGGGGAAGTGGGTGATACAAAACGCCACCCATCGGGGTGGCGTTTATGCCATTGGTAATCTTTGCGGCGTTTGGGGGGTTCTACAATCCGACCCTTTCACCGCATGAATACACATTGAAGCGATGTTTCCTCGCATATCCGATCAATGTAATCCCATATCGCTCCGCCATTTCAATCGAAAGCGACGATGGGGAGGTGCGCGAGATCAAAATCGGCGCGTTGAGTTGCGCGGCCTTTTGCAGCATCTCCGAACTGATGCGCCCCGTTGTGATGAGAATGCGGGTTTCGGGCCAGACGTCCTTCATCAAACACAGTCCCGCGATCTTATCCAGCGTGTTGTGCCTGCCGATGTCTTCGGCAACGATGAGGATTTTTTCGCCGTCGGTCAATGCGGATGTATGCACGCCGCCCGTCTCACGGTAAAGCGACTGGACTTCGAAAAGTTTCTCAACCAGTTGACCAATCGCTTCCGGCCTGACCCTCAGCCTGCTCCCGTTTAAAGAGACATTCGGTTTGGCGAGGAGATCAACCGCCGTCACGCCGCCTGTGCATCCCGAAGTCCGCCGCCAGGATGTGGGTTGTTCCGCCGAATGTTTGAGCCACACATCCACGTTATCGCCATGCTCGCACACGCGGACATCCTCCACCTCGTCCATTTTTTGGATGACGCCTTCGTTGTAGAGAAATCCCACCGCCAGCGCCTCCAAATTGACAGGCGTGCACATGAAACTGATCCACACTTCGCCGTTCACGGTCAATGATACGGGGGCCTCCACGATTGTTTCCGCGTCGAAGGATTTCCATTTTTGAAATTCAAACTGCTCGTAGTGAATTGATTTTTGAGGCGCGATCATTTTTTCTCCAACAATAAACCAGGTCGGGTTTTGTCATGACTGTTCAAGCCTTTGATTTTTCCGAATTGCGATGGACTTTGTAGAAAAGTTCGGGGTCGGCTAAAAACGCGCCGAGGCAGGATTCTGTACAAAAACGGATCCTTCGTCCGCGATAGTGAGTGGACGGAAAATATTGCGGGTCTGTATCATGGAAGACCCTTCCGCAAAGGACGACGAATTTTTTCGCGTTCTTCGTCTGTGACGTTTTGTCATCCACGTTTCACTTCCGCAATGAACACTTCAAATGCGCCGACTTTGAATTTTGGGGCGAATGTTCCGCTGTGTCTTTCTGCGCTCGAAAAGAGTATCTGCAATTTTGAATTCCTGGTTTCCTTTGCGTGTGTGAGATCAAGTTCGAGCGCTTTGTTGGAATAATTCAACGCGACCAGAACGGTCTGGTCGTTGGATTGGCGCAGAAAGGCGAAATAATCCTTCGACGTTGGGTGAAGCGGAAGATAGTCGCCGTGTTGAAGCGCCGGGGATTCCCTTCGCACGCGCAGGAGATGTTTGTAGAAATGCAGTAAGGATGAAGGGTTTTTCTCCTGTTCATAGACGTTGGTTCCGTCCTTGTAATTCGGGTTGACCGGAAGCCAGGTGGTCACTCCCGCCGGGGAGAAGCCCGCGTTCGGATTATTCGACCATTGCATGGGCGTGCGGTTTTTGTCGCGGGTCATTTCGGCGGTGCGGATCATGGCCTCTTCGGGATGAACTCCCATTTCGGTAACGATGGTGTGGTAATACCAGGAGCCCATGGTGTCTTTCACGTGCGAAATATCCGTGAGCATGAAATCGGTCATGCCGATCTCTTCGCCGTTGTAGAGGAAGGCCGTGCCTCTCAGAGTCAAGACCAATGCAGCATTTAAGCGGGCCAATTCCGCGTCGTGGATTTTGTCTCCAAAGCGGGTGTGGATTCTGGAACAATCATGGTTGCCGAGGGTGTTGCAAGGCCAGCCTATTTCAGCGGGGAGTTCTTCCAGTCTGGCGAGCCGTTCCTTTTGATTTTTGCGGATGTGTGCGGGTGTGATCAATTCCGTGCGCATGAGTGGGAAGTTGAAGACGAGATGTAGTTCGTCCTTTCCATTTCCCAAATAAGC
>JBBIUO010000396.1:0-3734 GCA_037440205.1 Chloroflexota bacterium | reverse complement strand
CGAGTCGCGCACGAGTTGCGGATCGAATTCGCCGACCTGACGCCAGACTTCGTTTCCCATCGCGTCGAAGAAGATGAAGGTGGGAGTGAATTCAAAGCCGTAGGCGGAACCGAGTTCCATGCCGGCGGCGTCCTGAATGTTCAGGCGGATGATATAGATGCGCTTTCCGATGCTGACTTCGTTATTGAGTTCTGTTTCGAGCCTGTCAACGACAGGCTTAATCTGGGTGCAGGTAATTCAGAATGGGGATTGAAATTCGAGCAGGACGGGCGTGCCTGCGCCGATCATCTCCTGCACTGCCTGGGCATCGCCCATGAGGGGCGTCTGGCGCGGATGCAGAACAACCCAGGCCGAAACCAGGCTGGCGACGATGACGCTGAAGGCGAGGTAGTCGTTCCACTTTGGTTTGTTTGGGAGCAGGATGAAGCCGGCAATGGCGATCAGCCCGATGGAGAGCAAAAGGAAGGAATATTCCCGAATGAGTGCAACCACAAAATCCTCTTGTTATCTATCTGTAATACCCTGAAAATGTCATGCAATGGGCGTGACGGTTCACACTTTGACAATTCGATTGAGTTCTTTTACAATCATGCGACTTGCTTCACAATCCTACATTATAGGAAGGCTACTTTCATGAAAGAGTATACCACCGAGTATCTTCGCAACATCGCGCTGGTTTCGCATGGAGGCGCGGGGAAAACGATGTTGGCGGAGGCATTTCTTCATGCAACGAAGGCAACCACTCGTCTGGGCAGGGTTGAGGATGGGACAACGGCTTCAGATTACGACGATGAGGAACAACGCCGCAAGATTTCGATTTATTCGAGCATCATCCCCATCGAGCACCGCGATCATAAAATAAACGTAATAGACGCGCCAGGCTACACCGATTTTGTGGGCGAGATCATTTCCGCCCTGAGTGTCGCTGATGGCGCGATTATTTTAGTGGATGCCGTTGCCGGCATCGAGGTCGGCACCGAACTGGCCTGGCGCTATGCAGACGAATTCAAACTGCCGCGCTTTTTCGTCATCAACAAGATGGATCGCGACAACGCAAATTTCGAGGCCGCGTATGCCGCCATCGAAGAATTTGTAAAATCTCATGGAAAGCGCGCCATCAAGGTCCATTTGCCGATTGGCGAGAAGCAACATTTCAAGGGCGTGGTGGATATCATCGGCATGAAATCCTACATGGGCGACGGCAGTACCACCGCGGAGATTCCCGCCGATTTAAAGGAAGCGGCGGAAAAGGCTCACTTTACGATGGTGGAAGCGGCGGCGGAAGGGGAAGACGAACTGATGGAGAAATACCTCGAAAACGGTTCCCTCTCCGACGAGGAGATGGTGCGTGGACTCGAGGATGTGGTCTACGCCGGAGCATTTGTCCCTGTGTTTTGTGCGGCGGGCGCGCATGAGATCGGCGCGATTGCCTTGCTCAACGACGTCATTGACCTGATGCCCTCCCCGAAGAACGCTCCCAAACGATTTGCCCAAGGCAAGGACAGCCAGGAGGAATTGAAACCGCTCGATAGCGAACCGCTGGCCGCCTATGTGTGGAAGACCACCGCTGATCCCTTTGTCGGGCGCATGACCTACTTCCGCATCTTCTCCGGCTCGATCCAATCCGACGCGCACGTGTGGAACCAGAACAAAGGCGCGGACGAACGCATGGCGGGACTGCACTTCCAGCGCGGCAAGGAGGCGATCCCGGTCAAGGTCGTCCACGCGGGCGATATTGCGGCGGTCTCCAAACTGGTTGCAACCGCCACCGGCGACACCTTCTGCGATAAGAATCACCCATTGACGATTGAAAAGCCCAAATATCCGGCCGCCCTGTACCGTGTGGCGGTCACGCCGAAGACGCAAGCCGACGCGGCGAAGATTTCCCCCACGCTGACCCGTCTCTGCGAAGAAGATATGACCCTCTCCTGGGAAAACGACATGATCACCCACGAAACCGTTTTGAAGGGCATGGGCGATCAGCAAATTGACGTGGCTCTGCATCGCGCGCAGGTCAAATTCCAGGTCGGGCTGGTCACGCACGAACCGAAGATTCCCTACCGCGAAGGCATCACCCGCAAAGCGGCCGCTCAATACCGTCACAAGAAACAATCCGGCGGCGCGGGTCAGTTTGGCGAAGTACATCTTCGTATCGAGCCTCTGCCGGGCGCGGATTTTGAATTTACCGATGAACTCGTGGGCATGAACCTTTCCAAATCCTATTTGCCGCCGATTGAAAAAGGAATCAAGGCCACCATGGAGCGCGGCGCGTTTGCGGGCTATCCCATGAGCAACGTGAAGGTCATCGTGTACGACGGCAAGGAACACGAAGTGGACTCGAAGCCGGTGGCGTTTGAAATTGCGGGCCGCGAAGCCTTCAAACTTGCGGTGCAGGACGCCGGCCCCGTGTTGTTCGAGCCGATCATGAGTGTGCGTGTGATCGTCCCCGATGCCCACATGGGCGACGTGATGAGCGATTTGAACACTCGCCGCGGCCGCGTGCAGGGCACCGAGACCGAGCATGGCACGACGACTGTCATTGCGCATGTGCCGATGGCGGAGATGATGCGCTACACAACGCAAATCCGCTCGATCACCGGCGGGCGCGGATACTTCACCATGGAGTTCGATCACTACGAGGTTGTCCCCAATCACATCGCGGGAACGATCATCGAAGCGCACAAGAAGGAAATGGAAGCAAAGAAGGAAGAGTAGTCCAGTTGGAAGAAACAAGTAGCGAGTAATGAGGAAACGCCCCAAAGTCTCTTGACATGGGACGTTTCTTTTTTTCTCGTTTCTCGCCACTCGTCACTCGACCTACTTCGGCGAAAAGAGAATATCCTCCACCGGTGTTTTCATCTGAATGCGCCTGCCGCTGATCTTCATCAAATCGGCCAGCGACTTTTTCTTCGTGCCATCCCACAACACGAGGTTGTCCCTTTGCTTCGCCATGTATTCCCCCAGTTTGCCGAAATCGGAATAATTGTCGAAGAAGCCGACGAGGCGGCGGAAGAGTTTGGGCATGAGCAGGATATCTTCCTGCAAGGCGCGGATATCCAGCAGGGTGAAATCGGAGGTTTTGTCTATGGACCAGATTCCGCGTTTTGTTTTACGGGCGCGCGCCACCACCGCGCGGATTTTTTCAGCAAAGACCCTGTCAGTGGTGGTGTAGAAGGTGGGATAAACCAATCCCTCGCGGGCAAGTTGAAAATTGATCGAGTCTTCGATGGGCAGGGTGGCCGAGTCCATCACTACTCCGTCGGTGAGATTCGCATTTTTGGGGAAGAGGTAACTCACGGGGCGTCCGAAGCGGTCCGTCGAAGCCGAGGCGATGAATCCCGCCTTGCCGTCGTCGGCATCCACAATCTGAGTCACACTCAGGCTGTAGACCACCGACTGGATGTTGAGTAATTCCAATAAAGATTCCAATGCGGCAAGCGCGAATGGGCGCGGCTGGTGATAGCCTTCGTAATGTGTTTCGAGCGCGTCAATGGATTCCACGCGAAGTTGTTTCTTCTTCGCCGCTTTATCGGCTTCGGTTTCCCAGGTGAAGAAATCCCAGTTTTCGGGTTTGTTGGCCTGAAAGCGGATCGAGTCGCCATCGGGTTGAAAACCTTTTACGTGAAACGTCCCTGCAACGACTTTATATTGAGCCATGTGTCATCTCCTTGTTGGTACATTCATTATCAGTAGATCACGAAAACCTCGCGTAGTTTGCGCTCTCTGGCGCAAAT
>JBBIUO010000395.1:2206-3736 GCA_037440205.1 Chloroflexota bacterium | reverse complement strand
GCCAGGGATGACTGTCATCCACAAGATTGGCGCAGTACGTCCGCGAGTCTGAAACGGTCTTTTCATCGGCAAGCACCCATTTCGAATCCCCGTCAATGACGCCTTCGTAATTATCATTGCACAGGACGATGTCAAACAGGTCTTCGCCCACGTATCCCTCCAGCGCGCGGACGTGATCGTGGCAGGTGTAGGCATCCGTTTCGCCGGACTGCGTGGCAATGTTGCAAACGTACATTTTTGCCGCGCGGCTGGCACGCATCGCGGCAAGCAGGTCCTGCACCAGCAGGTTTGGCAGAATACTGGTGTAAAGACTGCCGGGACCCACCACGATCATATCGGCATTCAAAATGGCCTTGATAACAGGTGGAAACGCCGGCGCGTCATCCGGCTCCAACCATACACGGCGCACCCTGCCCGCCATGGCTGGGATTTTGCTCTCGCCCTCCACCCGCACTTCATTGATGGAATGCGGCAATTCCATGGTGGCAACCAGTTTGACGTTGTTCAACGTGGAAGGGAGAACGCGCCCGTTCACCGAAAGCACCCGCCCCGATTCCGCCACCGCTTCCTCGAAACTGCCTGCAATATCCGCCATCGCCGTGATGAAAAGATTGCCGAAGGAGTGGCCCTCCAATTCGGGAGAGCCGCTGAAGCGATATTGAAACAGTTGCGTGAGCATTGCCTCGTCGTTGGAAAGCGCCGCGAGGCAATTGCGAATGTCGCCCGGCGGAAGGATGCCGTGACTTTCACGCAACCTGCCGGAAGAACCGCCGTCATCGGCAACGGTAACGACGGCAGTGATGTTTCTCGTGTGTGCTTTGAGTCCGCGCAGCAAGGTGGCAAGTCCATGCCCGCCGCCGATGGTAACGATGCGCGGGCCGCGGCCGCGGCGGTGATAATCTGTCAGCTGGTCGAATACATCGGCGCCGGGGCGGATGAACGGTTTGAGCAGGGAACGGTTGAGTTGTAAAATGCCATAAATGACGATGCCGATCCCCAGCCCGCCGAAGACAACCGCACGCCAGACTCGCGGAATGAATCGCAGGGAGGCGTAGGAGAGAAATGCGAGCAGGGTTGGGTTGGTGGAATCGGTGCGGTAAATATCAATCAGGATCACGGCAAAGCCCAGCCCTAGCAGGGTGATGCCGATCATGACCAGGGTAAACCAGCGTTTTACGCCCAGCCCCGGGCGAAGCCAGCGCGGAATGTCGCGCAGGAACTGCCAGAGACGGGCGGGAAGATTGTTTCGCATCAAAAAGATGATAGCAGGGATGGAATAATGAGTCAAACCGCGCGGGGTATTTGGAAAATGGCCTTACGGTATAATTGCATTCATGCCAACAATTGTAGCAGTTGATATCGGCGGTACCCAGATGCGTGCCGCTTCCTATACCTCGGAAAAACTCCAACCCATAAAGCAGAAGAAAATAGCCACCCGTGCCTCTGAACCCGGCGGATTGGATCGCCTGACCCGGGTGATCGAGGATGTCTGGCCCGGCAACGGGGCAGTGGATGCGATTGGGTTGGGGT
>JBBIUO010000395.1:0-2174 GCA_037440205.1 Chloroflexota bacterium | reverse complement strand
ACACAGGGTATTTGCTTGCCCCCCCCAACAACCCGGAATGGCATAACTTTCCTCTTGCTCCGAATGTCTCCAGGCACTTTGGGGTGAATGCGTATCTCGATAACGATGCCAATCTGGCCGGGCTGGCGGAATATCGCTTTGGCGCGGGGAAAAATCATCACAACGTTTTGTATATCACCGTCAGCACCGGGATTGGGGCCGGTGTGATCATCGAAGACAGGCTGTTGCAGGGATATCACGGCCTGGCGGCGGAACTGGGGCATATCATCATTGACCCCAACGGCCCGCCGTGTTCGTGCGGTTTCAACGGGCATCTTGAATCGTTTTCGTCCGGGCCTGCCATCGTGAGGTACGTGCTCGGGGAACTGGAATCAGGCGTCAGGTCAAGTTTGAAGCGGGAGGGAGTCATCACGGCGAGGGATGTGGCAGAGGCCGCTCATCAGGGGGATGAACTCTCAGTCAGGGCCTATCAACGAGCGGGGGAGTATCTTGGAATTGGGGTGGCCTCCCTTCTTCATACCTTTGACCCGTCCATTGTCATTTTTGGCGGAGGTGTTTCGCAGGTTGGCAATTTATTGTTCGATGCGTTCCATGCCAGTTTGAAGAAACACGTGTTTCACCCGCGATATTTGGAAGGACTGGTAATCACAAAAGCGGAATTGGGAGATGACGCGGGCTTGTTGGGCGCGCGGGCTCTGGCGGAGATGAAGTTGAGTTCGTAATAAAAATTTCAAGGAGAATGTATGACCAAATTCAATTTACCCGGGCCAAAGGCCAAGGCAATGATCAAGCGGGATCACAAGGTGATCTCGCCTTCTTATCCACGCGGATACCCGTTCGTGATGGATCACGGAAAAGGCAGTGAAGTGTGGGATGTGGACGGCAATCGTTTTTTGGATTTCATGGGCGGGATTGCGGTGGTTTCAACGGGGTATTCGCACCCGAAGGTGGTGAAGGCCATTCAGGAACAGGCGGAGAAGTTCATCCACATTTCGTCGGATTTTTATCACGAGAAATGGATTCAACTGGGCGAGAAGTTGAATGAGATCGCGCCGTTCAAAGAGGATGCGTTGTGTTTTATGACCAATTCAGGCACCGAGGCTGTGGAAACGGCGATCAAATTGGCGCGTTATCACACCAAGCGCACGAACTTCATCGGTTTTACCGGTGCATTTCACGGACGCACGATGGGCGCGGTGACGTTCACGGCGAGCAAGGCAAAATATCACGGCGGCTTTTATCCGTTGATGAACGGCGTGACCCATGCGCCGTTCCCGAATCCGTACCGCCCGGTGTTGGAACGCCGCAAGGGTGAAGATTACGGCGAGGCGGTTGTCCGCTACATCGAAGAGGAGATTCTCAACCAAATCCTTCCGCCGAAGGATGTGGCGGGCATTCTGGTCGAGACCATTCAGGGTGAGGGCGGGTACATCATTCCACCCGATGGGTTTTACCCCGCCCTGCGAAAATTGTGCGACAAGCACGGCATCCTGATGATCCTCGACGAGGTGCAATGTGGAATGGGGCGCACAGGCAGATGGTGGGCGGTGGAGCATTTTGGCGTGGAGCCGGATATGATCACCTCCGCAAAGGGCATTGCTTCCGGTATGCCGCTCGGCGCGTGCATTGCGCGCAAATCGGTGATGGATTGGGAGATCGGCACACACGGCAACACCTACGGCGGCAATCCCATTTCATGCGCGGCTTCGCTTGCGACGATTGATCTGATCGAAAAGGAATTCATGAAGAATGCGGAGGAAGTCGGCAGGTACGCGCTGGATGCGCTCGAAGAGATCAAGGCGCGCCATCCCGGCATTGGCGATGTGCGCGGCAAGGGGTTGATGATCGGCGTGGAATTTGTGAAGGATCGCGGAACGAAGGAACCGGACAAGAAGTTGACGGATCGTGTCGTGGACCTTGGGTTTGAGCGCGGTTTACTGATGCTTTCCTGCGGCCAGAGCGTGATCCGCATTGCACCCCCGCTTTCGATCAATAAGAACGAAATGGATGAAGGTTTGAGGCTGTTTGAGGAGGCTGTGACTGTGGCGGAGAAGGAGATGAAGTAGGCAGGGGTCAGTTATCGGTGAACGGTTATCAGTTACCAGTGATCAGTTGTCGGTGAGTGGGAAGCGGAAATGGAAAACTTCCGGGTCTGTTGAACCCGGAAGTTTTTT
>JBBIUO010000394.1:0-3751 GCA_037440205.1 Chloroflexota bacterium | reverse complement strand
AGTCATGGACAGGCAAAGACGGGAACGGGCTCCCTTTTACATTAGCGTGGCTGCCGCCGTAATACTTGCCCTAATGCTCCCGGCGATTTTCCTGCTTAACCCGTCTTCGAAGGTGGATACGATCAGCCTTGCCGCCATGGGCTGTGGCATCCTCGCCGCCTGTCTTGGCGCCTGGTTAAGCCGCCGCAATAAAAGTGAACTGGGGATGATATTGCTCATATCAGGATTAAACCTGATTACGATAGCCCGTGTCTTTGCGGAAAAAGGACTGGCCATTCCCACAGGCATCGCAAATATCGTGATCGTTTCCGTCATAGCCTTTCTTACCCTGCCTCGAAACTGGATCGGCCGCGCAATCATGATCTCCCTTCTGGTTGCATCCGCCACCATCATTGTTGACCAATACACGGTGGGCATTCCCGAATTCCCCTTCCCGCAGGCGGCGAATACGATCTCCCTGGTCATCGGCGCGATCTATTTTGTGCTTGTCGCTTCGCAATTCAGGAACTTCCCGCTTCGCACGAAACTGGTTTTTGGTTTTTTACTCCTGACGATATTGCCATTGGTCATTTTCGGCTGGCAGTCGAATTTAACGATTCGCAACGTACTGGAAGATCAGATAAAGGCAAACATCCTGGAAAGTTCGTTGTCGGCAGGCAGTGAATTTCAAAACTTCGTGGATTCTCAACAGGGGGCACTGCAAAGTATGGCGAGTCTGGCGGAAATAGTCGGCTATATGTCCCTGCCCGAGTCCGAAAGACTCGGAAGCCAAAATGAACCTGCCGTCATTGACAGGCTGATCTCCGTCAGAAAGAATAGCCCATCCTACATCCTGTCTTATGCGCTTCTGGATGCCAATGGTGTAAATGTTCTCGGCACCGATCCCTCCGATATTGGCACCGCCTACACAGAACAGGACTTTTTCAGATATGTCATCACAGAACGAACGCCTTACACATCCGGCCTGAATGCAACGTCTCAGGCGGACCTTCGGGTTGTATACATTGCCTCGCCAATCGTCTCCGATTCAGGTGAAGTGGTCGGCGCCGTGACCGCCATATACGACGCCAAATTTCTCCAGACAATCATGGATTCCATCTTCAAGGGGCGTCCGCTCACAGACATTGGTCAATATACATATTTAATTGATGGAACCAACTTTTTTATCCTTGGGCATTCATCCAGGCCCGACTTGCTATACAAGACCTATCTCAATTTGGATGACCCGAGGCTGGCGGCCCTGCAGGATCAGGGGCTGATCGGCTCGGAGGATCTAAGGTCGCTCGCCATCCCTCAACCGGAGATTGTCGCCAAATTAACCAAAACGAGCAGTATCTCCGCCTTCCGGGCCCCCTCCCAGGAAAATGACGGCGCACCGGCGGAGGCATCGGCCATACGTATAACGAATTCAAATTGGATCGTTGTCACCGCACAGCCAATCAGCACAATCGCAATAACGATCCGCGACCAGACCCGCACCACGGTGATCATAGGCGTGATCCTCACGATACTGGCGGTATTAACCGCCATGATGATTTCCAACATATTTACGAGGCCAATCCTCCAGTTGACTAAAATTGCGGAAAGCATTTCCGCCGGGGATTTCGGGCAAAAAGTGCGCGCAAATACAAACGACGAGATTGGCATCCTCGCGAATACCATCAACAGAATGTCGTCACAAATGCGGGAACTGGTGGTATCCCTGGAGAGGCGGGTGCATCAGCGCACTGTGGAATTGGAACAGCGGTCGGCAGAGTTGGAGCAAATCACAAAACAAAGCGAAAAACGCGCCGATGAACTTCAAACAGTTGCCGAGATCGCAGGGTACATTTCGACCGAAAAAGACATGGAAAGCCTCCTGTCACTGATTACAGAAACTGTCAGTGAACGGTTTGGCTTCTATCACGTTGGCATTTTCCTCCTTAGCGAAAACAGAAAATTCGCCGTTCTCCGGGCGGCCAACAGTTCCGGCGGCCGGATCATGCTGAAGCGCCAGCACAAACTCGAGGTTGGTCAGGTTGGCATCGTGGGAAATGTGACATCCACCGGCGTCCCCCGCATCGCTCTGGACACAGGCACAGACACAGTATTCTTCAATAATCCCGATCTCCCGGAAACGAGGTCTGAAATGGCGCTGCCATTGACAGCGCGTGGTGCGATCATTGGCGCCCTGGACGTGCAAAGCACCGTCCCAAACGCATTCACGCAAACGGATATATCCATCCTGGGAGTGCTGGCGGATCAAATTGCCATTGCAATTGACAACGCCCGCCTGCTGGAAGAGACCAGTAATGCCCTTGCGGAGGCACAGGCGGTATTCCGCGAATATCTTGCCGCCGCATGGAAGAACAAATCCGCATCCGAGGTTTACGGGTATTATCAGACCCTCGCAGGCGGTCGGTTGATTACCGGCGATGCAACCAATGAGGTAAACATTACGACAGAGAACTGCGAGAACACGCTGAACATCCCCATCCAACTGCGCGACATGGTGATCGGTACGATGCACATCCGCCCAAACAAGGCAGACAGAACCTGGAGCAGGGATGAGATCAACATCGTGCAGGCGGTTGCAGAACGCCTCGGGCTGGCCCTCGATAACGCCCGCCTCTTTGAAGAAGCATCGTCCCGTGCCTCGCGCGAGCACCTCGTCTCCGACATCACAACGAAAATACGCAGCACGAACGATCCGCAGGAAATTATCAAAACCGCCGTCCAGGAATTACAGCGCGCGCTGGGAGTTTCGCGTGTTGAAATTATTCCCAGAAAAAACACCCCTCCGCCCGATAGATAGACTGAAACGAGGTGACCAAGATGAAAACGATCGCCATATCAAACGAAAAAGGTGGCGTGGCAAAAACCACAACCACCATCTCCCTCGGCGCCGCCCTTGTAGACCTGGGATGCCGCGTCCTGCTCATTGACCTCGACGCCCAGGCGAATCTGACCCTCGCGCTCGGGCTTGAACCGGGCGAGGCAAAATTTACATCCAGCGACATCATGCTCGACAATGCGCCTTTACGAAACGCACTGCGAAAAACCGAAATCGAAAACCTCGACCTGATTCCGTCCAACTCGCGCATTGAAACGTCGGAGCAATTCCTGCCCGTCCGCACGAATTACACCACCATTCTGCAACGCGCCATTACCGGCGCGCCCAATTTGCAGTATGATTACCTCATCCTCGACTGTCCCCCCGCCCTCGGCACAATCACACAAAACGCCCTCGTTGCATCCGATCTCCTCATCATACCGACCCAGGCCGAGTATTTCTCCGCGTACGCACTTCGGAACATGATGTCCCTCATTCGGCGCGTTCGCGAGACGGAGAATCCCAACCTCGCCTATCGCGTCCTCGTCACAATGCTGGACAAGAGGAATCGCACCCATCGCAACATTCACGACCAGCTTCGTTCCACGTTTGGCGAGGGCGTGTTCAATACCGTCATCGAAACAGATACAAAATTAAGGGAAAGCCCCATCGCCGGCCTGCCCATCTCACGTTATAAACCGGGCGCGCGCGGATCAATCCAATATCGCGTACTCGCCCAGGAGTTGATCGAATATGTCAAAGAAACCGAAAATAGACAACCGGCTTGACAAACTCTTCAAAGGCATAGACCTCGAAAAGAGCGACTCGAAGGCCGGACCGGTTTCGAAGACCCAACAGGAAACGCCGCCTCCTTCAACGCCCCCCGCCGCCGCTTCAAAACCGAACCCGAAACCTGCTTCCCCAAAAACGAGACCCGTC
>JBBIUO010000393.1:0-3752 GCA_037440205.1 Chloroflexota bacterium | reverse complement strand
CGCCATTGCCGGTTCGCTCGTGCCGATTGCGCCGTTTGTGTTCCTGCCTGTTTCCATTGGCATGTGGGTGTCCGTTTTGGTCACTGCGCTGGTGTTGTTTGGCATTGGCGTGTACAAGGCGCGCGTGACCGTGGGTAAGCCCATGAAAAGCGGAATCGAAATGGCGGTCATCGGAACCGTCAGCGCACTGGCCGGCTACTTAGTGGGAGTCATTCTCAAGGTCCCGCCTGTGCCGTGATGACTATTATTATGGCGCAAAGTTCAACGCTAGAGAGCGTCTCTTATGCAATGGCGTAGTTCTCTAACGTCTGCCCTATTTTGCGCCGTGGCGCCTATCTTTTGAAATACAGGTTTGCCAGCATCCCCAAAAAGAAAACGAAGACCACCGCCACGATCACCTCTGCGCCCCAGCCAATGACCGGGACGAAAGTAAGAAGTTCCAACGCAATATCCTGCAACAGGGTGGAAAGCCCGTAAATGGCGATGGCGGCGTATCCGATTTCCTTGAATCCCAATTTGTTGTACTCATTCTCTTTGGCGAGATGCACGAGCATGTAAATCTCCAGCCCGGTGAGCAACAGCGACGTGCCCGGTATCGGCGCAGTGACGGCAGAGACAACGCCGGCAATCAAAGTGTAGATAAGGACGAGTTTCATTTATCGAGTGTAGAGATAGAAAACACCGACTGCGGCGGCGGCAAGACAAAGGAGCAGGACAAGCCCGGCAATGATCCATGGAAAAATATTCGAGCCGCCTTCCTCTTGAATAACGGACGAATATTCCTGCGAAATAAACGGCGTGGATTGAATCGCAGGTTCGCGGCTTGTCTGCGGCGTTTGCATCTGAAGTTCAGTTGACACGCTGGGGATGACCCCCAACTTTGTCATCTTCTGAAGAGCCGTATCCACTTTTTGGCGCAATTCGGGCGAAAGGTCATCGAGGTTGTGAACAGTCCCGCCGCTGACCACCACCCTTGTCGAATTGGCCGCGAGCAGTTTTTGCATCATGTCGCCTTCCAAAAAATCGGGGACGCCGTTGCCATTCTTATCCTCGAAAATTTGCATCATCTGATCATAGGCCTGACGTTCGTTCGCAGGCATTTCCTCGACGCTGTTATAACTCCTGCCATTAAAGATGATCGTAGCCATTGCGACTCCTTTCTTCTGTTTGACCTCGCATCAAAGCGATTTTATACGGATGCAGAACCGCGCGTATCACCCCTGACCTGACAACTGGGTCGGCCTCCACGATCATTCGCGCCGCTGATTTATTTTCCGCTTCAAAAATGCAAATCCCAAACGCGGACTCGTCGTTGTTTTGCGTGCGTCCCATCAGGATCATCATCTCCTTTTGAATGAATCCATTTTATTGGCCGGGCAGGGACGACAATATGGCACAAAGGTACGGTGGAAATTTATCTCCTTCTCGCAAACGCGCGGACGGGAAACGTGCCCGCTCCCTTGAACTTTGGCGGGACAGCCGTGAACGTGAAGCCCTCATCCGGTACATTCGCCAGATTGCACAAATGCTCGGCGATCAAAATTTCCTCCCGCAACAGCGTGGAATGGACGGGCCTCGCGTTGCCGCGTGTGTCGTCAATGTTCATCGAGTCAATGCCCACGAGTTTGACGCCGCAATCGCGCAGGTACACCGCCGCATCTTCGATGAGAAACGGATGGTTCTCGAAATATTTATCGGTTGCCCAATATTCATCCCAGCCGGTGTGGACCAGGACAGCCCGATTCCGAATTTCCCTCCCTTTGAACGCCTCTGCCGTAATCGTCAATCCCTTCCGATGATCCGCGCGGATGACGATGCCCTCGAGATCAACGAATTTTTCCAAATCCACTTCGGACAAATCCTTCCCATCCTCATATCTATGAAACGGACAATCCACGTATGCGCCGGTATTCGTCACCATTTCGATTTTGCCGATCTGGAACTCCGTGCCCGGGGCATATCGTTCGCGCGAGGCTTCGCGGCTCAGATAATCGCAGATGATGGGGGCGGGCAGTCCCTTGTAAGTGATGAGGCCGTCGTAAATGACGTGGCTCAAATCAATGCAGGACGGATCGGGTGGGGAATCAATCGGTCGGCGCTTGTGCGCTTCGGTGATGATTTCCTTGTTCAGGATTCGCACCTGTCCCGCCATCAGCAGGCGCATATCCTGAACGATGTAGTCAGCCAGTTCCCTGTCTGAAATATCATCCCCCGCAATGTCGAGGCGGAAATCCTGTCCCTGAATCCCGCCGCCGTTGGTGAAGTCAATTTCAAAGTCGAATTTTACGCGTTTGTCCATGAGACACTCCTGAAAGGATTTTGGCCCGGCGTTCTTGAGGGAATAAGATTTGATAAGACGTCATTTCAATGAGGCGCATTTATTTTCGTGTTATACTCAAAAATCCTTTTGCTGGCAATGGAACGACAAGATTCCTTCCACAGGGAGCAAAATAATCAGGCAGGTGAAACCATGGAAGAAAATGTAATCATTCATGAAAATACGTATAAGAAGAGGGATATGGCCTCCTTCCTTCATAATGCCAGGTTGCAGGTCATTCACAATGTTTTTCAAAATCATGTATCCACCTCGGAGATCACGTGGGCGGACTTTGGATGTTCCAACGGGTTCGTCCCCGAGGAGATCGTAAAAACGAACAAATATAAATTTTCGAAGATCGTCGGCTACGACCACGTGGAGGGGCTGTTGGAACTGGCCCGCGCAAAGAAAATACCCAATGCGGAGTTCAAGCGCTTCGATATGAATGAGGTGGTGAACCCGGGCGAACGCTTTGACCTGGTCACGTGCTTTGAAACGCTGGAGCATGTGGGTGACCAGAAAAACGCGGTCACCAACCTGTTCAATCATGTGGCGGAAAACGGGATTTTATTTATGACCGTTCCAAATGAGACCGGCCTCAGCGGACTGGTGAAGTTTTTGGGCAGGCTCGCGCTTCGGCGGGACCCCTACGAGGATTTCTTCGAGAATCAAAGCCAATTCGATTACATGAAAAGCCTGTTGAAAAATGATTTCATTGACGGCTACAGAAAACCCGGCGAGGCCGGATACGGCCCCCATCTTGGATTCGATTACCGAAAGGTGGAAGACTACGCACAGGAGAAATTTGTCAAAAGCGGGCAATTGAAACTGGCGGAAAAATCATTCACCCGCTTCAAGATGAATGTGGTGTATGTTTATAAAAAGGTGACGGACGAGAAAAGCGTCTGAAAACCTGAACTCATGAAATGATCCCCAAAAACTTGGTTGACCAGGTTGCTGACGCAAAATATCCCTGTTCTTTTGGAACAGCCTTAATACATCCAGCTTAAATCACGCCCAATAAGTAACTCTGTCATCGTCGTATTGTGGGTGTTTGTCATGGGAACCAGGCAGGTTTCGAATCTGAATTTCAAGGCTAATGCCCTTACTTCGTCCGCGTCGTCATACGTCATTAAAAAATCACCTTTTACTTTTGAAACCAGCTCGAACAATTTTTCGTGATCTACTTGATGATATTTATAGAGCCTGGAACCTGCTTTTTTCTTTGAGGCGGTGTAGGGAGGGTCTATAAAAAAAGCCACATCAGGCGAATCTACATGCTTCTTTATTATTTGAAAGCCGTCACCTTGAATAAATTTTAAGCTTTTCCTGATTTTTGAGATATTCAAAATCCGCCTCTTAAGTGTTGACGGATACCACCTATAGACCTTAAGAAAAAGAATTTGAAATTGGCACTTTGAAAAAAGAGAGGGAT
>JBBIUO010000392.1:3545-3784 GCA_037440205.1 Chloroflexota bacterium | reverse complement strand
CCGGGTGGCTCGCGCAAACCGTGCAGTCCACCGGGCAAAACGCTGTTGAAATTTTGTTCGGGCGGTTTGTACATGCCTTTCTTTCACTCGTCTATTACCCGGCCACTGATTTTTACGGTTCCCCCGCGCCGATGATGAGCATGATCTCCAGCACCATGTTCCTGGCAGGACTGGTGATCGCCCTGTGGCGGATTCGCAATCCTGCCTACCTGTTGTTGAACGGTTACTTTTGGGGCGCC
>JBBIUO010000392.1:0-3481 GCA_037440205.1 Chloroflexota bacterium | reverse complement strand
CCTGCCGCCCTTGTCATGGCGGCCATCGGCCTTGAGCAGATTCTCGAACTGATGGGGTTGGGATTGAAAAATGCGCGGAATGCCTATCTCCTGACCATTTCCACCGTCCTTGCCAGTCTCATCATTTTCAATTTGTGGACGTATTACGGGGATTTCGCCGGGCAATGCCGGTTTGGCGGTAATCTTGTGGGGCGTTTCGCGTCCTACCTCGGCAGTTATACAAAGACCATTGATAACGAAATGCCCGTCTACCTGCTCAGCGACGAACTGTACTTTTATGGAAGTCATGCCTCAACCGATTTCCTGAGCGAAAGAAGAGTAATCACAAACTTCCCAGACCCGATTGACGCGCTAAACCCCATCTCCGGCGAAACCATCATCGCTGACCCGGAGCGTGTCCCCGAGTTGGAGGTCTGGGCGCGCGCGCATCCCGGCGGTCAACTTCACTATCGCTACGATTGCGACACCCTCATCTTATTGGCATATCAGGTTCCGTAAAGAGGAGAATTGGATCCACGCGAATATGAACTCATGTACCATGTCGAAGACCATCATTGGTGGTATCGAGGCATGGAATCCATCACGCGGGCAATGCTCGAACGTTGGGTGGGGATGCGCCCCCTCAAAATTTTGGATGCGGGATGTGGCACAGGTGCGGCCATGACAACCTACCTTGCGGAATACGGGATGGTGACCGGCGTGGATTTGTACTCGCAAGCCCTGGCATTCTGCCGCAAACGAAATGCTCCCCGCCTCGCCCGCGCCTCTGTGCTTGACCTGCCATTTGGTCCGGCGTCCTTTGATTTGGTCGCCACCTTTGACGTTTTATACGAGCGGGCCGTCTCCAGTGATCTGACAGCCTTGAAGGAATTTTTTCGTATCCTGACTCCAAACGGACATCTCCTTCTCCGCCTGCCTGCCTACGACTGGCTTCGCGGCCGACATGATGAACGTGTGCATACCAACCGCCGCTACACAAAAAAACTCGTGAGAGATTTGCTCGAGCAAAGTGGTTTCATTGTTAAACATCTTTCCTACGCAAACACATTTCTTTTCCCCCTGGCCGTGATGAAGAGGCTGGGCGAAAAAATCCTCCCCGTCGAAAATACCCAATCTGACTTGGAATTGAACACCGGCATTTTCAACAATCTTTTCAAATCCATCCTTGCCAGCGAAGCGCCACTTGCCGCGCGTTTCAGCCTGCCCTACGGATTGAGCGTGATCGCAGTGGGGAAACGATGACAGAATTAACAGCGAAGAAAAACAAACACGAGAGGATTTCCAGCATCAGCGCCGTCTTCCCAGCCTACAACGACGGCGGCACGATTGCCAGCATGATCGCTGCCGCACGGGTCGCCTTGAAGCAAGTGACGGAAGATTACGAGATCATCGTCATCAATGACGGCAGTGCGGATTACACCTCCACCATGCTGGAGGAAATGTCCGCGAGATACCCGGAATTGCGGGTGATCACGCATCCGGTCAATCAGGGCTATGGCGCGGCATTGCGCACCGGGTTTGCCGCCGCAGCAAAAGATTGGGTCTTTTACACCGACGGCGATTCCCAGTACAACCCGTTGGAACTTGTCAACCTGGTCGGCGCGCTTCGTGATGGTGTGGATGTCGTCAACGGTTACAAACTCACCCGCCACGACTCGTTGATGCGGATTGTCATTGGCCGCGCCTATCATTACCTTGTGAAATTCCTCTTCGGCATCCACATCCGCGATGTGGATTGTGATTTTCGATTGATCCCCAGACGCATTCTCGACGAGATCGAGTTGAAAAGCGTCAGCGGAGCGATCTGCCTCGAACTGGTTAAAAAGATCGAAGATGCCGGGTACGTCTTCTCAGAAATTCCCGTCAACCATTATTCCCGGAAGTACGGCGTCTCCCAATTCTTTGTCCCCTGGCGGATTGCGCGCACCTTGTACCAGATCGCGAGTTTGTATTGGATGCTTGTCATCCGAAAAGAACACCTGCGAAACCGAAACCCGTAATTCGCCACCGTACATTCCCTCGCAAAAACCCTAAAGGTCTTTTCTGCCCGTCAGGAATTTGCGAAGATCAAGGAGACCCCTTCGACAAGCTCAGGACAGGCTTTAGGGTTTCGTGTACGGCAGGAAAATCATAATGGACATTGCAAAGACATATTTTCGTCAAAAGACACTCATCACCGGAGGAGCGGGTTTTATTGGGAGCAATCTCGCGCGTAAATTGCTTGAATTCGATGCCGATGTCACCCTCGTGGACAATCTCGATCCCGACTCCGGCGCCAACCTTTTTAATTTGAACGGGATCGAGAACAAGGTGCGGCTCATTCAAGCGGATATCAACGACGAACGGCAAATGAGCCTTGCCGTGAAGGGACAAAAATATCTCTTCAATCTCGCCGGGCAGATGAGTCATTTGGGGAGCATGAAAGACCCGTTCAAGGATTTAAATGTAAACACCATTGGGCAATTAAAACTTTTGGAAGTGTGCAGGCGGGAAAATCCAGAAATCAGCATCGTCTTTGCAGGGACGCGCCAGGTGTATGGCCGCCCGAAATATCTTCCCGTTGATGAAAACCATCTGCTGACCCCACTCGACAACAACGGCGTAAGCAAGCGGGCAGGCGAAATGTATCACATCGTTTATCACCGCGTTCACGGTATGGCGACCTGCGTTTTGCGGATGACGAATACCTACGGTCCGCGCATGAGGATAAAGGACGACCTGCTGACTTTCATCGGCTGGTGGTTCCATCAACTTCTGCTCGGAAACGATATTCAAATTTTTGGCGATGGGAAGCAGATACGCGATTTCAACCACGTGGATGATGTGGTGAATGCCTTGTTGTTGTGCGCCGCCCATCCCTCTGCGCGCGGAAAAATCTACAACCTGGGCGGGACGCCGATCAACCTGCTCGACCTTGCGCGTTTGATGATCGAAGCGAACGGCGGCGGAAATCATGTGCTTGTGCCTTTTCCCGAAAGCCGCAAGCGAATTGACATCGGGGATTATTATGGCAACTACGGACTCATTCAAAGCGAAGTTGGCTGGAGTCCGCAAGTTGTTCTTCGCAATGGCATTGAAACCGTTTTGGAGTTCTACCGCGCAAACAAGGAACATTATTTTTAAAATGATTCCCTCCATAAACTTGAAGAAACAATACGAATCCATTCGCTTTGAAGTGGATGAAGCCATCTCGCGCATTCTGGCGAAGGGCTCTTTCATTCTGGGCGAGGAAGTGGAAGCGTTTGAAAGGGAATTTGCCGAGTACTGCGGGGTTGCTCATGCAATTGGGGTGGCTTCCGGCACGGAGGCTTTGCAATTGGCATTGACGGCCTGCGGCGTCGGGGAAAATGATGAGGCGCTGACTCCTGCCCATACCGCTGTGGCAACTGTCGGTGCGGTGGAAGCGAGCGGCGCGCGCCCGGTATTGGCGGATATCGATTTGGCGCGTTATACAATTGCGACGGGATCCATCCATCAAATC
>JBBIUO010000391.1:726-3785 GCA_037440205.1 Chloroflexota bacterium | reverse complement strand
ATAACCGCGCGAAATTAAATACTCGCTCTTATCCAGAGAGGTGGAGGGACCGGCCCTTTGAAACCTCGGCAACCAGACAATGTCATGGTGCCAATTCCGGCAAATAAGAATGACAACCATCATTCATTATCTGGAAGATGAGAGGATGGTATCGCTGTATGCCTCTTCTTGTACTTTCAGAAGAGGTTTATTTTTTAATCTCTTCTGAAGGGCGGGTAAATCATATTCAAGAGGAGACTCACATGGTAACAACAGAAAGAACATTTGGCTTTTCAACCCGCCAGTTGCATTCGGGCTATGATCCCGAAGCGACGACAGGCAGCCGCGCTGCGCCGATCTATCAGACCACAGCATATGATCTGCAAAGCACAGACCGCGCCGCGCGTTTGTTCGCGCTGCAAGAAGCGGGCAACATCTACACGCGCATCGGCAACCCGACTTCGAACATCGTCGAGAAACGCATTGCTGATCTCGAAGGCGGCATCGCCGCATTGGAAGTGAGTTCTGGTCACGCCGCGCAGACGACCGCCATCTTTGCGATTTGCGAAGCGGGCGACCATATCGTTTCGTCGTCCACGTTGTATGGCGGGACGGTGAGCCAGTTCAAATACACCTTTCCGCGGCTGGGAATCAGCGTGACTCTCGTTGACCCATCGGACCCGGAGAATTTCCGCAAGGCGATCCAGCCGAATACAAAATTGCTTTACGGCGAGACCATCGCCAATCCGTTTGGGAACATTTTCCCTATCGAAGAAGTGGCAAGGATCGCAGAAGAGTTTAACATCCCGTTGATGATTGACAACACCGCCGCCACGCCGTATCTGTGCCGTCCGTTCGAATGGGGCGCCCATATCGTCACCCACTCCACCTCCAAATACATTGGCGGGCATGGCACCTCACTCGGCGGTGTGATCGTGGACAGCGGCAAGTTCAATTGGGCAAAGAGCACACGCCACAAGAACTACAACACGCCCGACCCTTCGTATCACGATGTAGTGTACGCCGAAGATTTCGGTCCGCTGGCGTTCATCTCGAAGGCGCGTGCTGGCATCCTGCGCGACCTCGGCACGAGCCAATCGCCGTTCAATTCATGGCTGTTCATCCAGGGACTTGAGACTCTCTCCCTGCGCATGGATCGTCACGTGCAGAATGCCCAAGCCGTTGCTGAATTTTTGGAAGACCATCCCAAAGTCAGTTGGGTGAAATATGCAGGGCTGCCAGGCCATCCCGATTACGAACGCGCGAAGAAATATGTCCCCAAGGGACCCAGCGCGGTGATCGGTTTCGGCGTCCAAGGCGGACGTGAAGCAGGCGCGAAGTTTATTGACAGCCTGAAACTGTTCAGCCACGTTGCCAACTTCGGCGACGCCAAATCGCTTGCCATTCATCCCGCCAGCACCACGCACTCGCAACTCTCCGAGGAAGAACAAAAAGCCGCAGGCGTCAGCCCCGATTTCATTCGGTTATCCATTGGGCTTGAAGATATCGAGGATATTCTCTGGGATATCGATCAGGCGCTCAACTGAAAGGATGAAGGATGAATTATGAAGGATAAAGGAATGAGTAAAAATTCATCCTTCCGCCTTCATCCTTCATCCTTGCTCTTCCCATGCCCGTAAAAATTCCCGCCACCCTTCCCGCGCGCGCGACACTCGAACGTGAAAACATCTTCGTCATGGATGAAGACCGCGCGATCCATCAGGACATCCGTGCTTTGCGTGTTGCGATCCTGAATCTTATGCCGACCAAGATCGCCACCGAAACGCAAATCCTGCGATTGCTTTCCAACTCGCCGCTTCAGGTGGAGATCGCGCTCCTGCACACCGCCACACACGAATCCAAAAATACAGACGCCGAACATCTGCTGAATCACTACTTCACTTTCGACGAGATCAAAAACGAAAAATTCGACGGTCTCATCATCACCGGCGCGCCCGTCGAACAAATGCCGTTCGAGGAGGTGGATTACTGGGAGGAACTCGTCCAAATCTTCGACTGGGCGGAAACGAATATCGAATCGACATTTTATATTTGCTGGGGAGCGCAAGCCGCACTCTATCACAGATACGGCATCCCAAAATATGACCTCCCCCGCAAGATGTTCGGCGTCTTCGAGCATCGCATCTTAAATCGGACCGAGAGCCTGCTTCGGGGATTCGATGACATTTTCCTCGCCCCTCACTCCCGTCACACCGAGATCCGCCGCGAAGACATCGAGAAGATTCCCGAACTGCAAATCCTCGCCGAGTCGGATGATGCGGGCGTGTACATCGTCGGCTCAAAGGATGGACGCCACCTCTTTATCACAGGCCACTCGGAATATGATCCACTCACGCTCAAAGGCGAATACGACCGTGACGTGAACAAGGGATTACCCATCCATGTCCCCAGAAACTATTATCCTGACGACGACCCGGCACAGCATCCCACCGTACGCTGGCGCGGACATGCGAATTTATTATATGCAAACTGGTTGAACTATTATGTCTATCAGGTCACACCGTACGACCCGAATGAAATACCGAAATAGAATCATGACGACAATTTTTCCAGCGCCGCATACAACACCTCCACCGCTTTGCGATAATCTTCCAAATCAATGTGCTCATTCGGCGTGTGATCCAACGCCGAATCGCCGGGACCATACACCACGGCCGGACATTTCCACACGGGGGCGACGATGTTCAGGTCGGCGGTCCCCGTTTTGTAGACGAAGCGCGGCTCCCCGCCCTGTGACCTGATTCCGCTTAAGAAGCATCGTACCAACTGAGTGTTTTTCTCACACCCCCACGCAGGGATGGCGAATCCAACAGGCTCAACCCAAACCCTAAAGGTCTCTGAGACCTGATTCTCCCCTTTGGGGATTAGGGTTTCCCCTAGTTTCTCATACCAATCCTCTGGCGAAACTTCCACAGGCAAACGCACGCCGATCTTCAGCCGCGCCCACTGCTCGAAATCATTTGAATCCGAATCCATGCCACGCAGAGTCAGCAACAGTTTATCAAAAACTTTTTGCTTATCTGCATTGAACAAATTGACATACGCTTTGATCTTCAGCC
>JBBIUO010000391.1:0-716 GCA_037440205.1 Chloroflexota bacterium | reverse complement strand
ACCGCCGCTTCCGCTGCCGTCACTTCTCCGCTGGCCGTATGCGTCTGCTCGCGTTTAACCATCACATTCGCCCATGCACTGCCTTTGTAACCAAGAGCAACCCGGTCCCATTGATTCGGCTCGCCGATGATTGCAAAGTCTGGCTTGTATTGCTCTGCAACGAACCTTGCCCCCTCTGAATCGCGCTCCTCCTCCACCGCGCCGATGACCACGAACTGCCAGGCTTCCTTCCCACCGACTTTCGCCACCGCATCCACAAAACAAGCCAGCGGCCCTTTCGCATCAACGGAGCCGCGTCCGTAAAGCGAGATACTATCTCGCTCTACTTTTATCTCCCCCGGCACCGTGTCAATGTGACCGAGCAGCACCACCTGCTTTGGTCCCTGCCCCATCACACCAACGGCGTTGCCCGCTTCGTCAATAAACGCATCGTCATAGCCCAGTGACTTCATCCGCGCCACGAGCCACTCCACCGCCCCGCGTTCCTGTCCCGATGGGCTATATTGCGAAACAAGTCCGATTAAAGTATCGCTCATAATAAATGGTAGGACAAACTTAAGTTTGTCCTACGTTTCTTGCGCCAAAACATCGGTTAACACATCCACCAAATGATCAATTTGCTCGTGCGTAATGACCAACGGCGGGAGCAATCGAATCACCGTCATCCCCGCGTTCAATACGATGACCTTTTTCTCCTGTAACGCCTTCAAATACGG
>JBBIUO010000390.1:3333-3791 GCA_037440205.1 Chloroflexota bacterium | reverse complement strand
AACCATGACGTCGAACAGCAATGAACGTTTTTCGATGTATCGTATATCCCATCGAAGCCATTCATCGAAATCCTGACTGCCGCGCCCATATATCTGGTGCAGGCCGGTCATTCCCGGCAGTACATCCAGGCGTTCAGTATGCCAAAGCTTATAAGACTCCTGGCTCCATGAGGTGGGTCGAGGACCAACCAGGCTCATCTCTCCTTTTATTACATTGAACAACTGGGGCAATTCATCAAGACTTGTCTTTCGAAGAATTCGGCCAATCTTTGTGACCCGGGGATCATTTTCCAACTTCAAAGGTCCCGCCAGATCACCGCTGGCATTGAGTTTGGCAAGGGTGCCCTTTAATGCCTCGGCATTCGGAACCATGGACCTGAACTTCACCATGCGGAATCTTCGCCCTCCCCTTCCCGTTCGCTGTTGAAAAAACAGAACGGGCGCACCGGGAGAGGTGG
>JBBIUO010000390.1:0-3323 GCA_037440205.1 Chloroflexota bacterium | reverse complement strand
AGACAGCGAGCAAAATCATCACCGGCACCCAGGCCGGCACGGAAAACAGAACCAGCATCAAATCCATCACGCGTTTGGCGATTAAATAAGCGTTTCCAGTCAGTACCCGCTTGCCTGGATCAAACTTCTTGATCCAGTCTTCATCTTTTTTCAAGTGCGTTGTCTCAACGATTGCCATATCAAACCTTAGCTGTCATGTCTAAAAATAATCAGGTACATCATGCAGAAATTGCGTGAAAAGCAGGTCTATTTTGCGACATTATCCTTTACATCAAGGAGGTTTCCGGAGGGTAACGGCTGTTTGGAACGATCCCGCGCCAGGTGCAATAAATCTTCAAAGGTCAGGGCTTCATCGGGGAAGGAGGCCGCTCCGCAATTAACATGAAGGCCGGTCCGTTCAGCAACGACACCACAAATGCGCACTGCCAGTAAATTGGCGCTTTCCAGTTCCGTCTCCGGGCAAAGAATAATAAATCGCCCAACACGGTCCCGCATGATCAAATCGGTCTGGCGGATGGATTCGCCAATGGCCTGTCCCACGCGGGCATTGGACAGGCGGGTGAGTACGTCACGCTGTAAACTTGCCAGCATTTCACGCACCACCACTTCATCCTTTGGGAACGCATGTAATACCAATAACGAAAGCGGACGATGGTAACGCCTGCTCCGGCTGAACTCGATTCGGATCTGCTCCGACGCGGAATCCAACTCAATGGCGCGGTGAGGAAATGTCCCCTGCGCAAGGACATCCATCAGCGATTCCGACCGCTCGATCCCCGCGGCAAGTTGATACGAAAGCCAGACACCAGCCTCCAGTATCACAAGCTCCAGAACGATCACTTCCACTCTATCGGAACCTGTGATGCGGGAAGCGAGATTAAAAACCGCAAAGTAAACCGCCCCCCAGAAAACCAGCAGGGCGGCAATAGGAACCTTGTGAAGCGACGGGACGAAGACCATGACCGGCACCACAAAAAGCGCAAGCAGGTAAAAATAATTTGCAAAATTAATAATGGGCGTATCGGCCCGGTCCAGTTGACCAAGTGCCAGTACGACCAGCAAATAAAGGGCGATGGACAAAACAGATCTTTTGAGGTTTGTCACGCTAGTTTCCTGAAAAAAATATTAATTCCATATTAAATTTCTGATAATAAGTTTGATTTTAACATAAAAGGGCATTAAATCAAAACTAAAGACGTAACTGAAACATATCCCGGAAACGTAATGTCAAACAACCATGGAATACCCGGTCCTTTAGAAACATTCAGAGGCAGGTATCGCATACGGGCGGCGCCGTTTCAGATGGACATCGAATATAAATAATCTGGGCTTGATTGAATTGTAATCCCACTGGCCTGCCATGACCATAACGGTTTTGCAAACTGGTAAGAAACATCCTGCAACGTCCATCTATGACAACATGAAAAAACAAGATGCGCCCCGAGACCCGAAACTTTTCACATTGAAGCCACCCATAATCACAGTGTATGGCACTGTATGGTGCCCGGATTGCAAGCGCGCCAAGAAGTTTTTTGGCGAGCACCGTGTACAATATGAAAATGTGGATATTGAGGAAAATCCGAAGGGTATCGCCTTTGTGGAGGGACTGAACAACGGGATGCGCATCATCCCCACCATTATTTTTCCCGACGGCGAAATACTGGTGGAGCCATCCAATGCTCAACTGGCTGAAAAACTTGGTCTGCAAAGCAAGGCCAAACGCGAATACTATGATGCCATCATCATCGGCGGCGGGCCGGCCGGATTGACCGCCGCGCTCTATCTTGCCCGCGAGGGAATGGATACGCTGGTCATTGAAAAGGCCGGGCTGGGCGGACAGGCGGGCATCACCCAGACCCTCGATAACTTTCCGGGATTCGACGAGGGCATCGCCGGCGCAGAGTTCGCCGACCGGCTTGGGAGGCAGGCGCTTAAATTCGGTGTGGAAATTCTCCAGGCGCAGGAAGTGACCGAAATCGAAGAAGACGGACAGTACCACATCGTCCACACCGGTTCGGGAGATCATTATCACAGCAAGGTGGTTTTGCTCGCATCCGGCGCGCGTTACCGCCGTATGGATATTCCCGGCGAGGATGAACTCATTGGGGTGAATGTTCACTTTTGCGCCACGTGCGACGGCGCGTTTTACAAAGGCCAAAAAGTACTCGTCGTCGGCGGAGGAAACAGCGGATTTGAGGAGGGGCTCTTCCTCACAAAATTTGCATCCCAGGTTGATATCCTTGTCAACTCCCCGGAACCGAAGGCAAGCAAAATATTACAGGACAAGGTGGCGGAAAAGGAAAATATGAATGTCCTGCTCAACCACAGCATCCTGAAATTGCGCGGCGGAAACAAACTTGAGTCTGTGCTTGTGGCAGATAAAACCACGAACGAAAACAAATCGCTTGACTACAACGGCATTTTCGTGTTCATCGGCCTGACGCCCAACAACGACCTGATAAAAGCAAATGCAGAACTCGACCCATGGGGGTTCGTCAAAACCGAGCACATGATGACCAGCATCCCCGGCATTTTCGCGGCGGGAGATGTGCGCGCCGGCTCGACAAAACAGGCGGCATCGGCCGCCGGGGAGGGTGCATCCGCGGCACTGGCAATTCGGGAATATATAAAAGCAATCGGTGGATAATCCAACCACATTCGGAGAAGTAAATCTGTGAGCAACGACCTCTACACCATGAACCCATCGCAGATCGTCATGTATTCAACCGAGTACTGTTCGGACTGCCACCGGGCAAAAGCGTTTTTTGAATCTAACGGCATCCGGTACCTCCGGGTTGGGTTGGAAGACAACGAAGAAGCGACTCGTTTTGTCATGAAATTGAACAACGGTTACCAAAGTGTTCCCACGATCATCTTCCCGGATGGCTCGGTGCTTGTCGAACCAAGTTGGAATGAATTGAAGGAAAAAACGATGCGCCACGGCGATGCCTGAAACCCGTGGGCAGGCTCGTAATACGCGGGAGTATAATGACCGGCATGACAAAAAGAATTTTCGCATTTGTTTTTCTCGTGTTGATCTTGAGCGGATGCGATACGTGGGGACACCTGCCGCAACCTTTCCCGGTTTGGACGCCCATTCCCTCCCGAACACCCGGGGTCATCACAGCGACACCGATCATTCTCGCGCCGCCCTTCACCGCAACAACCCAGAGCGTGATCGTAATTACGCCCGCCACCGTGACCTCCACGAACACAGAAATCCCATCCCCGACCGCGACGTTCACATTCACACCGGCCCCGCCCACAGTCACGCCGCCCGCGACACTGTTTCAGGCATTGCAGGTGGATATCCTCGGTTGCAA
>JBBIUO010000389.1:3556-3819 GCA_037440205.1 Chloroflexota bacterium | reverse complement strand
GATGAACTGACGCAGGATCAACGGGTTGTCTGTATTTTTCCACACGGACCGGATCTCATTCAATGAGTACATGGTCTTCTCGCCAAACCAAAAAAACGAACGCTCCGGCAGTTGATGGCAGAAGAATGAATAAATGAAGTAGACCGCCTTTCCGGCGCTCGTCAAACCCAGTTGCATGAAGATGGGTGCGAGAAAAGGCGTAAAGACCCACAGTCCATATGCAATCAGGAAGGTTTCAAACCAGTGATCGCCGATCCAGTGGA
>JBBIUO010000389.1:0-3546 GCA_037440205.1 Chloroflexota bacterium | reverse complement strand
GTTTTGATTTTGGAAGGGCGGTTGTTGTGAGCGTGGACATGGCTTTCCTTTACGGGGCGTCGGGTTCGGGCGCGCGGTTGAGGTTGGCGCGATAGAAGGCTTTGGCTTGTTCTGCGTCGAACGCCTCGAATCGTTGCAGACGTCCCCACGAAGTCATGACCAGGGGAACGTCAATTGAATTCCACGGATAGGCGATCAACTTCACACCGCCGAGTTCATCCATGACCGAGCGGATTTGCGATTTCAATTCCGAGCAGCCTGCCTCGTCGAGCAGGTCACAGTTGTACCAGAAGATCACGTATCCATGCTCCAGGTTATGGATAAGATAGCCGGCGGGATAGGGATAAACATTCTCGTCATAGAATCTCGCGTTCGCTTCTTCGGCATAATGCGGGCCCGATGTCGGCGGATTGGAATTATATTGTCCGGGGTCGGAATCGGCGGGGATGTGAGGGGAGCTCGTCATAATGGGAAAGGATTCTCCCGCCGCAGGACGAACGCCCTGCCATATCATGAATCCGAGAATTGCGAGTAATCCCACTCCAACCCCGCCCCAGATAAGATTCGTGGTCATTTTTTGTCTGCGGTTGCGTTCCCGCATTTGTTGTCGTACCGTTTTTGAACTCATAAATCTCCTGAGTGAAATGATCGAAAGGAAAAAAACAGGCGCCGATGACTCTTTGACGCCTGTTGAACCTGATTATTTACTGAACTTTGAAATCAATATCTTCCCGGTAGTCCAGCCCATCCTTGCGGACATACACGGTCAATATCCAGTTGCCGCTCATTTCAAAATTGGCTTTGATGGAATACTTCCCCCCGCCCTGATCGGTGGCAAGGCCGCTCATTCCCATTCCCGTCATATCGGTATGATCCGCTGAGACGTCCACTTTCGCGCCTTCGATGGGATCTCCGTTTGCATCCGTGATTGTCAACACCAGTTCCATGTCGCCCATCATTGCGGGATTGGGATTCGTGCTGACCACGATGTTCACAGGTTTCGACGATGTGGACGGCGCGGGCGTGGAAGCGCCTGCCCCACAGGCCGCCAGCAGGACGGAGGACAAAACGATCACACTGATAAAGATTACCTTACGCATTTTTTACTCTCTCCTTTGATTTATTTCGTCATTGCGAGCGAAGCGAAGCAATCCCCAATATGGCGAGGAGATTACTTCCCGAAGGTTCGCAATGACGTTGTTACTCAACAACATTAATCATCAACATCAAGCCGCCCGGCTCGACGTTGTCGTTGGTGGTGTGGTGAAGGATGTGGCAGTGAAGCACCCACTGTCCCGTCTCGGTGGCAACGAACTCGATGTCATAGCGTTCGCCCGGTGCAACGCTGACGGTGTCCCTGGTCAATTGCGCGGCTTCCGGGACGGGATGTCCGTCCGTCGCCACGATCTTGAACGGCATTCCATGCAAGTGCATTGGGTGGATGAACTGTCCAATGCCGATCAACCGCAAGCGGACAAGATCGCCTTTCTTCACTGTGATCGTTTCCGTGGCAGGGAAGGATTTGCCGTTGATCGTGAAATAATTCGGCTCCATCCCGCTCATCGGCATGGCCGCGAACGTTTGTCCGCCAGTCATTAACCACTCTGAAATCATCAGGGTTTTATCTACAGCAGGCGGATTAACCTCGGGTTCTTTTGGATCAATGATGAACGGTGCATACAAGCCAGCCCCAACCTGCACATCGCCCTCATAGTGTGAGTGATACATGAATGTCCCGGCGGGTTTGGCCGTGAATTCATACGTGAACGTCTCGCCAGGCTGAATCGGATCTTGTGTGACACCTGGCACACCGTCCATCGAATTAGGGACTTCAACACCATGCCAGTGGATCGTGGTTGGGTCAGGTAATTCGTTCTTCACGACGATCCGTACCTGGTCGCCTTCTGTAACGCGGATCATCGGTCCCGGCACGGTTCCGTTATAGGTGTAGGCGGTTACGAAAACCCCGTCCAGAATTTCCCACCGGACGGCTTTTGTCGTCAACTCGAACACCTTCACGCCGTCCTGCTGGGCATTGCCCATGCCCCAGCCGCACCAGCTGTCCGCCTGTAGATTCAGTGGCAGGCTGGACGTTCGGCGCGATGATCGGCTCCATCATATGAGCCGCTTCGGGATTATCCGCCATCATGCTTCCCGGGGTTGGAGTCCCGTTCGTCATGCCTGAACCGTCATTGCTCATTGGCATGTTGTTGGTCGGAGTGACTACGGGTGCGCAAGCCGTCAATACCAACGCCAGACCCGTAATGGAAAATAACAACACCTTCTTCATCGTGGTACCTCTCAAGAGTTGGAATAGCCGCCAAATATAAAGAATCCCCCGCTCCCCAGCCAGCGCAATTTGACGCGGTTGAAAATAGGCAATTTTGCCTATCCAGCCTGTGAATTGGAAACAGGCGCTTCGATTTCAAGCGCCTGCCGGATCGAATGGTTCAATTTCACATCCGCCTGTTGACGCGGATCATCCGCCATGGAAAGCCATGTTTGTCCATTATTGCCATGCAGGATCAGGGTCGCCGGGCCTGTGTTGAGCGCAGTCGAAACATCGGCGTTCTGCCGGTAAACGAGCAGGATCACCATCTGGCAGTCGCAATCCTCCGTGCCATGATTTGGGCAGGGACAATCGTGCAATCCCACCCGCGCGGTATGCAGATCGAAGGTCTGTACGGCGCGCAAGCCCGCCCGCGACAACCGCCTCTTTGTCCAGCGCAGGGCTTTGTCGCAGGGGCGATGGATGGATAAAAACGGGGAAATACTCATAAGCGCCTCGGATGTTCCTAATTCTATGGAATCATCCGAGACACGTGGAGAGCCGCACAGCGTATTTCGACGTAGGCGAAATTGCCTATCCAGGAACATTTACTTGAACAGGCCTTGTTTGCCTTCCGTTTTCACATACTGCTCTGGCACGCGTTCAAACAAATGTTTGCACACCTCGGAGCAAAAGTAATACGTTTTCCCCTTGTATGAAACCTTGTAGGGCGGATTCTGCAAATCCACCTTCATCTCGCACACAGGATCAATTTCGTATTCCTGACCCGCCGCATTGAATCTTTGCATATTGAAACCATTCATAATTCATTCCTTCTGCCGCAGTGATGGAAAAGATTCCAGATCCTCGGCCATTGATGTATTCTCGGCCAGATCCCATCAGACAAACATAAAGAACCCATAAGGAACTCGTAAAACAGCATAAGCAAAATTGCCTATCCATTGTGCGGCAATCTGGCGCAAGACATCTCATGTCCACAGGACTATGATGGCACAAAAGGAGATTCCTGGTGAAGCGATTTCTCATACCCCTCACAGCATTCCTGCTTGGCTCGACCTTTATTGCTTCGTTCTACATCGGCATACTCACCTGGGCGCAGGGCTGGGAGTACGCATCGTCCCAATTCGTGCGTGATCGCTGGTACGTCATCCCGATCATCCTCGGCTTTGGCATTCAAACCGCGTTGTATTCCATCCTTCGTTTTCGGCTTTTCGTCCCACTGACTTCCACGCATGGTACAGGCGCGATGATGGGCG
>JBBIUO010000388.1:0-3820 GCA_037440205.1 Chloroflexota bacterium | reverse complement strand
CTCCCCACCTTGTGCGTGATCCTCGGCATCCAGATCATGCTCTCCGCCATCGAAATTGACATGAACTCCACACCCAAACAACCGCTCAGCAATCCGTTATGAAAACCGCCGAATTCAACGCCTACAAATCGCGCTACCGCGCCGCCATTCGACAGGTTCTCGCCGAAGCGGAAAAAGGCCGCCTCGATGAAGCCGCCTTCCCCGCCTATTCACACCGCAACCCATTCATCAACTGGCTGTTCTGGCAGAGACTCCGCAGCGTGATGGAACATCTGCAACACCGAAGTCAATACGAACGCATCCTCGATTTCGGTTGCGGAAGCGGCGTGATGCTTCCGTTCCTTTCGGGCATCAGCAAACAAGTCACGGCAATGGATATTGATTTGCTTCCGCTCGAACGTGTGCAAAAACATATTCCGCTGGCGGGCAACATCGAAGTAAAAGACGCCGCCCAAACAGCCATCACCGACCTGCCCGCAAATTCCTACGATGCCATCATCGCCCTCGATGTGCTGGAGCATGTCAAAGATTTGCCGCGCACACTCGCCGAACTCCTCGCGCTTCTCAAACCGAACGGCCAACTCATTGTTTCCGGCCCCACTGAAAACATCCTCTATCAAATCGGACGTAAACTGGCAGGCCCCGAATATTCCGGCGCGTATCACGAGCGCGGCATCGCCGAGATAAAAAACGAACTTCGCAAAATGGCGTCCATCCAATCCATCGCCACACTCTACTGGCCTGTGCCGCTCTTCGAGATATTTTCTGCGAAACGGCTGTAAACGCATTTTCTTTGGGGGATGTATACTTAACTCAAAATGGATTTTCAACCGTACATTCCAGGATTGAAACCCGCCGACCCGGGACCGCTCTCGCGGTTTTTGCCTCCTCTCGAAGAAGGAGTCATCGCCGCCTGGCTCTCGCATCATCCCTTCGACGCGGCTCCGGGCGGACCCTCGGCCTGGTTGCTGGACCCATTCGGATTCTCCCCGCGACTCGTTCTCGAAGCCGCGCGCAGTGGATACCGCGTGCTGGTCACGGCGAACAATCCCATCGCGCGCTTTCTGCTGGAGATGTTCGCCAACCCGCCGCCGCAATCGGAATTCACCGCCGCGCTCGCCGATCTGGGCGCGATCAAAAAAGGGGACGAACGACTCGAAGGACACCTCCAATCCCTGTATCTGACAACATGTGAAAAATGCGAACAGCAAATCCACGCGCAGGCGTTTTTGTGGCGCAAAGGCGAGGAGGTTCCCTACGCCAGAATTTACGAATGCAAACACTGCGGTGACTCCGGTGAACGTCTCGTCACCGAGGAAGACATCGAACGTGCAAAACGAATCGCCGCGACAGACGCCCTGCACCGCTCACGTGCGCTGGAAAAAGTCATTGCGTTGAAAGATGAAGACCGTTTCTACGCAGAGGAGGCCATTCAACATTACCTGCCGCGTCCGCTGTACGTGGTCACCACCATCATCAACAGACTCGACAGTTTGAATCTATCTGCAGAACGCAAACGCGCGTTGACTGCCTTGATCCTCGTCGCGTGCGATGCAGGGAATACGATCTGGGCGCACCCGGCGGAACGTCCGCGGCCAAAGCAGTTGAGCACGCCGAATCAATTCCGCGAGCAGAATGTGTGGATCATGCTCGAGCGTGGACTCTCTCTTTGGGCAGAGACAGGTTCAACGGTCCCGTGCGAAGCGTACCCTGCGGGCATGATATGGCCTAAAAAGATTCCCGAGAGCGGCGGCATCTGCATCTACGAAGGCCGTCTCAAAGACCTCGCGCATCAAGTCAAAAAAGAGATTCCCATTGCGGCGGTCATCGGCTCGGTGCCGCGTCCCAATCAGGCGTTTTGGACTCTTTCCGCGTTGTGGGCGGGCTGGCTGTGGGGCAAGGAGGCCGTGGAGCCGTATCGCGTTGCCCTGCGCCGCCGACGATACGATTGGGCATGGAACGCGACTGCATTGCATTCGGCGTTCAATCATTTGAATGGCTTGCTCCCCGATGGTGTGCCGTTTTTTGCATTGCTCCCCGAACCCGAGCCTGCGTTTCTCACATCCGCTTTTACGGCGGGGAACGCGGCGGGGTTTGAATTATCCAGCGTGGCGCTGCGAACCGAACACGATCCCGTGCAGGTGATTTGGGAAAGCGGACAAAAACAAAAACCGCAGGCCGCCGATGCAGACCTTTTGCGAAAATCCATTCGGGAATATCTCGCGGAGCGCGGCGAGCCTGCCAGTTATTTGCACGTTCACACGGCGGGGTTGATCGCTTTGGCTGAAGCAAACGCGCTCAAGCAACCAGAATATGAATTCGATGAAGCCCTGCGAAAAACCAACGCGCTTTTTGAAACCGCATTGAAGGACAGTGAAGAGTTTGTCCATTACTCGACGGGCGAGAGTGTGGAAACTGGGATGTGGGGTTCCTCTGCTGGTCTCGATACGAGCGGGAAAGACACCCGCTCTACTCGACCGGCGGAGGAAAGTGAATCGCTTTCAGACCGGGTGGAGATGGCAATCGTCACATTTTTGCAAAAGAACCAGCAGGCCATTTACCTCGAAATTGAAGATGATTTAAATCCGCGTTTTCCGGGACTGCTCACGCCGTCGAAAGGTTTGATCTACGCCGTGTTGAATTCCTACGCCGAAAAAGAATCGGGGGGCTGGAAACTTCGCGCGGAGGATTTTGCATCGGCGCGGCGCGAAGAATTGAATAACATCCATGCGTTGGTCGAAACCATCGGCACACGTCTCGATTTCAAAACGCGCAGGGATGAAAAAATTTTGACGTGGGAGGAAAATGGAAAACCCGCGCGTTCGTTTTATGTTCTCGCATCCGCCTTGCTCAGACGCGCGCTGGAATCTTCCACCGACGATGCGGTCATCGTCATCCCCGGCGGGCGCGCCGCGCTTGCCGCGTATAAACTTCAACGCGATCCCGCGCTCGCCGCGCGCTTGAAAAATCGCCGCGTGGTGAAATATCGTTTACTGCGCGCCATCGCCGAGGTCCCAATTTTGACGCGCGAATCATTCGAGGAGCAAATCGCCAGCGACCCGCTCGAAAAATCTTCGGGGCAGATGATGATGTTCTGAGGAATGAGTAAACATGTAAACAAGTACACACGTATACATGTTTCCTTGTCTACCTGTTTCCTTGTCTACCTGTCTACTTGTCTACCTGTTTCCTTGTCTACTTGTCTACTTGTCTACCTGTCTACCTGTCTACTTGTCTACCTGTATACCTAACCCATGAGTCCAAAAACAATTCTTCTCCTTTGTCTTCTCCTTGCTTCCTGCATTTCCATTTCTGTTGACTCGAACCAGTCCACTGCGCAACCGGATTTCGTCACAGCGACGTTGATTCCAACGAAGCCGGGTTACGTGCCGCCCACATTGACTCCCGCGCCCGATGCCACGATCACGCCGACAAAACTTCCCGTCACCGCGCCAGCCAATTGCACCGACAGCGCCGTGCTCGTCCGCGATGTGACCATCCCCGACAACACGCAAGTGAAAGCGGGTGAAAAATTTACGAAGACCTGGGAATTCATCAACAATGGGACTTGTCCGTGGATCGGGTACAGCATCCAGTTTTCAGCAGGCGACAAAATGAACGCGCCTCTCTCCACGCCGATTCCTGATACGCTTCCGAAGGAAAGAGTCGAAGCCTCGGTAGTGTTGACCGCGCCATCCTCCAACGGGACATTCACAGGCTACTTCACGTTGAACGACTCGAACGGGAAATCCCTGCCCATTGGCACGGAAAAAACGTTCTGGGTGAAGATCATCGTGGGCGCAGTCGTCCCAACCACATC
>JBBIUO010000387.1:0-3827 GCA_037440205.1 Chloroflexota bacterium | reverse complement strand
CCTACGCCGCCGATGCCGTGGCGTACTTTGCCGCGGCCAAGCAGGGTGCGCGTTATACCACCTGGTTCGGTGTGTATGATTCAAGCAGATACAGCCTGGTCTCGACTCATTACACAAATGTCCAGTATGCGATAGATACCGCCAACCCAATGAATTTCGATTGCACTTGTACGGATCCCGGGATATATGCTTACGTGTATCCCGATTCGCCGTTCAATGTCTACCTGTGTGGAGCGTTTTGGGGCGCGCCTACAACCGGGACGGACTCGAAAGCGGGAACCCTCATTCATGAGAACACCCACTTCACTGTGGTGGCCGGTACCGACGACTACGCCTATGGTCAGGCGGCGGCACAGGCGTTGGCGATCAGCAACCCTGCCCAGGCGGTCATGAACGCGGATAGTCATGAATATTTCGCCGAGAACAATCCTCCGCTCGAGGTTTCAACGTCGATCTTTGCTGATGTGCCTGACGGCTATTGGGCGAAGAGCTATATCGAGCGGCTGTATAACGCGGGCATCACCGGCGGTTGCAGCACTTCTCCATTGATGTACTGCCCCGAGGCTACTGTCACTCGCGCGCAGATGGCGATCTTCATTTTGCGCGGCGAGCATGGAAGCGCGTACACACCCCCGGCGGCAACCGGCACGGTGTTTGGTGACGTTTCCACCAGCACCTTCGGCGCGGCGTGGATCGAACAATTCGCGGCGGAGGGTATCACCTCTGGTTGCGGCGGTGGAAACTACTGCCCGGATGCGAATGTCACGCGCGCGCAGATGGCGATCTTCCTCTTGCGTGGAAAGTATGGAAGCGCGTATACGCCTCCGCCGGCAACGGGTACTGTTTTCAGTGATGTCCCTGCCGGCTCCTTTGCGGCGGACTGGATCGAACAGCTTGCCGCGGAAGGCGTCACCAGCGGATGCGGCGGCGGGAACTACTGCCCCAATGCGAATGTGACTCGCGCCGAGATGGCGGTCTTCCTCGTGAGGACGTTCAACCTGCCGTAAATCGGGTGATATGTTTCAAGGCGCTTTCGATGTTCTCGAAAGCGCCTTCTTTTTTTGCGGATGCCGCCTTCGGAATTGTCAAGCCTGTTGCCTGTGGTTCATGCTGGCTCTTTTGGGGGATGAATTACACTTTGTCTGCTATTTATTTTTGCGTTCATTGGGTATATACTCAGTAGATCACGAAAACCTCGCGTAGTTTGCGCTCTCTGGCGCAAATTAGGCGTTAGAGAACGCCAATTACGCGCTTTCGTGAAGTACTGATACTAGAAATCAAGAGACGCTGTTTACGATGCGGGAAAAATGTACACGACCCCAAAACTATTTTGCGAGATAAGGTGCCGATTATGACAACCCGGATAGTTTTTTCAAATCCATTTAAGAGGGCGGGAATGTTTGCCGTCCTGTTTTCCATTTTATTAATGGGGTGCGCGGGAAGCGTGGCCCCGTCCGACAAGAAGGCGAATGCGCAACTGCTTTCCGCAGATAGCAGTTCCTTCTATTACTATGTCAGCGGCGAGCGGGTTCCGTTGACGTTATCCCTTGAATGGATCGCGGTGAAGTTTGCCGGCGATGACCCGGCGGCGCAATCGGCGGCGCTGAAAGGCTCCATTGCAGACTCTCTGGATAAGGCAAAGACAATTCCTCAACTTGGGTTGGCTCTCCTGCCCGTACAGGATGGAGTGACGTTCGAAACGCTTGTGGGTGGAATTAATGCCCTGCGAACCAATACTGCCGAATTTTCCCAGGTGAATCCGGTCTTTCAGGCCGGTAACACCGGCATGGTTGTCACGGATGAGTTCATTGCCACGTTTGCCCCGGAGAAAAGCATGGAGGAAATTGAAGCCATCAATTCCGCTCACGGTGTGGAAGTGGTTGACACCATTTTGGGCCAGGAAAACACGTTTGTGTTGAGGGTCACGGCGGGCGCAGGCATGGATACGCTCTCTCTTGCAAATCTGTATCAGGAAAGCGGACTGGCGGTATATGCCGCCCCGAATTTTGTCCGCGTGCAATAGGGAGCCATGACTTTGTAAATTAGCCAGGTGTTCTGGTTAATAATTTTTTACAATTGAAAAAGGAGAATGCACATGAATAGGTTTCGATCGGTTCGTTTATATTCAAAACTGCTGACGGCGATTGCCTTGGCGGCGATGGTATTTTCGACCTTCGCGGTGGGAAATGCCGGTGCGGCGCAGGTTTCAAGCCAGCAAACCGCGATTTCGAGCCAGGCGAAAGGAAGTTCTTTCTATTACTATGCCGATGGCAAACGCATTTCGTTGACGCCGTCCCTGAATTGGGTGTCTGTGAAGTTCGCCAGCGACGACCCGTCTGCCCAGTCTGCGGCGGTGGAGAATTCGATGTTTGGTTCATTGAGCCAGGCGCGGCAGATTCTCTTTGGCGGCATTTCGCTGATGCCCTTGAAAGCGGGCATGTCGGAGCAGGCGATTGTGGATGGGGTCAAATCCCTGCGTTCGGAGACGACGAAATTCTCACAGGTGAACCCGGTCTTCCAGACTCGTGATGCCGAAATGGCGATGACGGATGAATTCATCGTCACCTTCCCTGCCGGGATGGGCATGGACGAGATCAATGCCGTCAACGCCGCCAATGGCGTGGAAATGGTGGATGCAATTCTGGGACAGGAGAACACCTTTGTGTTGCGAGTCGCTCCCGGGGCAGATCTGCTTGGGATGGCAAACAGGTATCAGGAAGGTGGAATCGCGGTTCATTCCGCGCCGAACTTTGTCCGCATCGTGACGAAACTTCCAGCGAAGGCGGGCGATAAACCGCAGGTCGGGCCGATGGCGGGGACAAACGACACCTTGTACACAGACCAGTGGTATTTGAATAATACCCAGCAATACGGGTCGTGGATGACCCCCGACGCGGATATTGACGCCCCCGAAGCCTGGGACATTACCACCGGCAGTTCCTCCATCATCATTGCGGTGATTGACGAAGGCACAGACCTTTCACACGAAGACCTCAGCGCCAAACTTGTTTCGGGGTACGATGCGACCGGCTTCGGCAGCGGCGGCGGCCCATGGGGGAATGACGCCCATGGCACGAACGTGGCCGGCATTGCAGGGGCCAGCAGTAACAACAGTCTCGGCATGGCGGGCGTTTGCCGGGGTTGTTTGATTATGCCGGTGCGTATTGCCTATGGCGACGGCGCCGGTCACTGGGTGACCAGCGATGCCGTGCTTGCCGACGGAATCGCCTGGGCATATCTGAACGGGGCCGCTGTGCTGAACAACAGTTGGGGCGGAGGCACGGAAGCCACTGTGATCAATACCGCCATTTCCAACGCGAAGACATTCGGACGCGGCGGGTTGGGTTCAGTGGTCGTGGTCTCGGCGGGGAACTACAACACGTCTGTAAGTTACCCGGCCTATCTGAGCACGGTGATCGCCGTTGTCGCTTCGAACATGTGCGATCAGCGGAAAGTGCCTGTTCACGATAACTGTAATGGCAATGAAGATGCGTGGGGAAGCAACTATGGCCCGGAAGCGGATATTTCTGCGCCGGGCGTCTGGCTGGATTCAACCGACATCACGGGTGCGGCCGGTTATGATCCTGGAAACTACTACCTGTACTTCAATGGCACTTCCGGCGCGGCCCCCATCGTCTCGGGCACGGCTGGATTGGTGCTTTCGGCCAATTCCAGCCTCACGGCGGACCAGGTTCAGTCCATTCTCCAAAGCACGGCCGATGATGTCAACGGCGGCGGCTGGGACAGCGACATGGGCTACGGGCGCGTCAATGCCTATAATGCGGTGTTGGCCGCGGGCGGCGGCGGTTCAACCTTTGTGGATGTGC
>JBBIUO010000386.1:0-3833 GCA_037440205.1 Chloroflexota bacterium | reverse complement strand
CGCCTAATTTGCGCCAGAGAGCGCAAACTACGCGAGGTTTTCGTGATCTACTGAGGATGATGATTTGTTGGAGGAAGCGTCGAAATGCCAGCGTGAGGGAAAAGCGTTTTCAGGGGTAATCTATGGACACCAACTTCGCGTGACGATTGGAGTCTGTGTTCGGGATTTGGAAATTATTTCCAAAAGCGCGGAATACGAGGACATGGAAAATCAGGTACTGTACCTGCCTTTATAAGGCTCTTCATCGAAAATGAATTAAAGACCTCCGAGTCGTTTCCTGCATACAAAACATCTGGAGGTCTCTTTCTGCTTCAACTATTCTCTATTCATCTCACTTGTGCAACTTTCTCGCCGCGATAAAACTCAGACCCTTCTCCGTTAATGCCCGCGCGGTGCGATTACAGGCGTCCACTTTATCGAGATAATTGATCAATAAATTATCCCAATCTCCGTTTTCGATGACCTCCTTCTTCTCACGGAAGTAATCCAGAATATCGGATTGATGCGCGCGGGCGATATCCACTTCCGGGTCGCCGCCTTCGTGTTTTGCGGCGATGTTTGCTACGTGGTCGGCAATTTCCACCAATTCCGCCCGGCGGTTGTAGGGCTGGATGACAATGCTTTTCTGCGGCTCGGTGATGTGATGCTCGAAGCGAATCACCTTTTCAAACCCAAGCGACTTCCTGAATTCAGCGGTCAGTTCCATGGTCTGGTTGTTGATCGAGTTCGACCAGTTGAATCCGATCAGCGGACTTGTTCCGTCGTCGCGGCTGAGCAGTTTCGCCATGGTCATGATCCACAACGCGTGATACGGGTTGTCACTGCCGAAGAAGACGGAAATCTTGAATTGAATATCCACGCCCAGGCGATAGAGCAGGAAGCCGAGCAAAATCGTCCCCGCGTTGAAATTCAACACATGCTGGACGCCGTAATTGGTGTAGTAATACAGGAACTCATCCAACCATTGAAGCGCATGTTCGTTGGGCTGGCCGATGCCGCCGAAATATCCGGTGATCGTGGCAGGCCCGCCCAGGTGCGGATTGGATCCGTCCGTGCCTTTCGTGTCCAGCGTTTCGACGAAGGATGCGCCGATGATATCCAGCGCGGCGACGATGGCAGGCAAATCCCCATCCGCCTCGGATTCCTTCATGTTTCGCACGGCGATGAAACGGCCGGGGACGAGGGTTTTGTTTGCAATGGCTTGTTCCGCCATGACGCGGATCCAGGGGAAATATTGCAAAGCGGAAACTTCCAGCGTCACCGCATATTTATCCTTGAATTTCATCTTCATCGCCGCATCGCCGAGAACTTTTTTGCGGTAGTCCGCAACGGAGATGAACGCGCCTTTGTCGCGCTGTTCGATGAGCCAGTTCAAATCCTTGATGGCGTCGGGATTCCGCTCCTGCACAACCTTGAAGAGATTCTCCATCTTGCGCGACGCGCGATGCTTTTTGTTGATTTCCTCTGGCGTGCCGTACTTCGCCACCACCGCTAGGAAGTCTTTCATAATTTGCGAATCTGGGTCGAGCAAAACCGAGTTGAACGCTTTGAGTTTATCGGGGGAAATCTTGAGTAGGTTTTGTATGTTTGCCATTTTTTCTCCTTGGGGTACGTAGACAAGTACACACGTAAACAAGTAGACACGGAAATGCACTAACAAATTTTTATGACCTTGGCATTTTCAGTGCTTGCGTACCTGTATACCTGTATACCTGTATACCTTTTTACCTATGCACCTGCCCGCCTTCGATCATCTTCACCAACTCGCTGTATTCCTCGTCCGGCATCCCGAAGTAATTCTCCTGTTCGGGGAACTTCCTGCCAATGACCTCGTTGTGATACCCCTTCAATCCATTCAGGATAACTTCCCCGGCGTTGCCGTACACCTTCGCCATTTTCGGCTTGAATTTGGGATACAGGCCAAACATGTCATGATAGATCAGCAATTGACCGTGCGCGTCGGGACCCGATCCAAGCGACATGATGATGCAATTTTCCGCGCGCTCGGTGATGAGTTTGCACAAGCGATCCGGCACAAGTTCGAGCAGAATGCAAAATGCGCCCGCCTCCTCCAGCGCTTTTGCGTCGTCCACGATCTTCTTTGCCAGCGTGGCGGATTTTCCTTGTAACCGGAACCCGCCCAAAGCGGAGACCGATTGCGGAGTCAGCCCAAGGTGGCCAATGGCCGGTATACCGGCATCCACTATCCCTTTGACTCGATCCGCCATCGCCGCGCCGCCTTCCAATTTGATCGCGTCGCATCCCGCCTCAGACATGAATCGCCCCGCATTGCGGATCGCATTTTCCACCGAATCCTGGTACGTCATGTACGGCATGTCGCCGACGACAAACGCCGTGGGCGCGCCGCGTCGCACCGCCTGCGCATGGCGGATCATGTCGTCCATTTTGACAGGCAGGGTCGAGTCGTAGCCGAGCATGGTCATGCCCAGGCTGTCGCCGACCAAAATCATCTCGATGCCCGCCTGCTCCTGCAAATACGCGGTCGGGTAATCGTAGCAGGTCAGCCAGGTGATCGGCTCCCTGTCTTCGACCTTTTTGAATAAATACGGAAGCGTGATTTTCTTTCTTGCCTCAGCCATTCTTACTCCTTGTGATTGGATTTGACTCCAGTATATAAGATGAAAATTGTTTGCACAATTGACGAAAATCACATGATTGATTTTCCATCTCGTGGTATCCTTGTCACCCCGCACAAACCATGAACATCCTCCGACTTCGTTCCTTCGTGACCGCCTACATCCCGCAGATTTTGCTTTCTGTGTTCAACCTTGCCCTGCTCACCGCTTTGAGTCTTTACGTCCCGCGTGTGATTCGAGATGTGATTGACGAAGGGCTGGCGCGCGGCGAGGTGCGATTCTTGTTCCGCTCGGCTCTGATCCTGCTCGGGCTTGGTCTGGCGTCAGCGGCATTGACCGCCCTGCAACGTTACCTCTCCGAGTGGATCGGCTCGCGCATCGGCTACGACCTGCGAAACAAACTCTACGACCACATCCAGCACCTATCCTTTTCCTATCACGATCATGCGCAGACGGGACAACTCATCTCGCGCTGTATCGAGGATGTGCGTTCGGTGCAAAATTTCATCGGCAGTTCCATCGTGGAGTTGACACAGTTGGTCTTTATGTTGTTTGGCGCGCTGTTTATCATGCTCAGCGCCAACTGGCAATTGACATTAATCGCCATTCTTCCCATTTTCCCCCTCGTTTGGATGACCTTTAGATTTGGCGACCGCGTTACCCAATTGTTCTTCAACGTGGACACCATGCTCGGCGATCTCTCCGCGCGTTTGCAGGAAAATGTGACAGGCGTGCAGGTCGTCCGTGCGTTTGCCCGCGAGCCGTACGAGGTCAGGCGCTTTGATTTGGTCAACCGCGCTTATTACAACGCCCGCCTCAAAGTGATCGGCGAATGGGCGAAGGTCATGCCGACCACCGATTTCTTGGTCACACTCTGCACCATCCTCATCCTTTGGTTTGGCGGACGGATGGTCTTGAATGGCACGATGACCGTCGGCGAAATTGTCGCATTCAACGCCTACGTGCTGATGCTCGCCGCGCCCGCCCAGCAATTGACCTGGCTGGTCAACGCCGCGGGCGAAGCCGATGCGGGCGCGAAGCGTGTCCTCGAAGTGCTGGATACCGACTCGGAGATCACTTCTCCCGCGAATGCGATTCAACTTCCCGTTTTGCGCGGCGAAGTGGAATTCAAAAACGTCTCGCTCAAATATCTCGATGAAAAACGCGCTTCGCTCACCGATATTGATTTGCAGGTCAGACCAAACCAACTGATCGCTTTGATTGGCCGCACAGGAA
>JBBIUO010000385.1:0-3840 GCA_037440205.1 Chloroflexota bacterium | reverse complement strand
TGATCGCGGAACTGCTCGTCCGCACCTATCACGAATCACAGCGCAAGCCGACCTACACCATCCGCACCAAGATCAACCTGGAGCAGGATCCTCGTGATTAACTGGTTCAGCAAAAACCGTCAGACCATTGTGCGCGCGCTCGGCAGTATTCTGGCGCTGGCTCTTCTGGCAGTTTTGATTCAGGAACAGGGGGATGGCGAACTGTTCTCCGCATTTCGCCGCGTTTCCATTGACTACTTCTGGCTGGCGCTTGCCGCATTGTTCGTTTCGCGCCTGTTTGCCATTTTGCGCTGGCATATTCTGCTTCGCTCGGCGGGCGTGAATGTTTCCTTTCTTCGTTCCGTCCAGTTGACATTCACCGGTAATTTCTCCTCCAACTTTTTGCCGACGACCATCGGCGGCGATGTGGTGCGGCTGGGCGGCGCGATGCAATTGGGCTACGACCGCGCCATCTGCCTCGCCTCGCTCGTTGCCGACCGTTTGATTGGGATGGCCGGAATGAGCCTTGTCCTCCCCTTGGGTTTGATCCCCGTTTTCTCGATGGGAAACGGCGCATCGCAATCCCTTGCACTTTCGGCGCTGATTCAAAAAGGCGTGGATTTTGTCCGCCGCACGTTCGAATCGCTTTCCATCTGGTTGAAGAAACCTTCGGCGCTGACCGGTTCCCTGCTTGCCACGCTTGGCAATCAGGTGTTCATCTATTTGATGGTCCATCTTTTATTGCTTGGAATCGGCCATCATCTTTCCTTCTGGCTGGTGGCGGGCATGTACACCCTGTCCTATTTTGTGACTCTGATTCCCATCTCCATCAACGGGTTGGGCGTGCAGGAACTTTCCATGACGGTTTTATTGACCAGCCTCGGCGGGCTGACCCAATCGGAAAGCGCGACCGTGGCTGTGCTCGTCCGCGCCATCTTCATCATCGCCAGCCTGCCCGGCGCATACTTTCTCCCTTCCATCCTTGCTGAGATGAATAAAACCAAAGAAACCGTTTGATGTACCGCAAGATTCTTGCCCTGAGCCTGTCGAAGGGTATCTTGCGATATGTTCCACAGCAATGCAACCCATCTCCCCAAAAAACTTCTGGCAAACCTTCATCATCTCCACCATCCTCCTCAGCGCGCTGGCCATTTACCAGACCGTTCAACGAGTAGCGGAATTGGAGATTGACCTCTTTCGCTCGAAATGGATTCTGCTGGTGGGAGTCTTTGCGTTGAATATCGTTGTGGGCGCATTGCTCCTCGGTCTTCGTCCTGAGCGGAGCCGCGCGTTTTTCCGCGGCGAAGTCGAAGGGCGGATAAAGCAAAATAAATTCCTCGGCTTTGCGTTTTGCGTTTTCGGCTTTGTCCTTGTCTGGATTGTTAGATTATTTTTGTTTGGAAACATGCTTCCGCAGATTGCGCCCATTTTCTGGGTCTTTCTCTGGGCCAGTTTGATTCAAACCTTTGGCTTGAAACTACTGACAGGAAAAGCATGGCCCGCCCTCTTTGCTGTGACCGTGCTTGTGCAGGGCGTCATCTATCAAATCTACGGCCACCTCACCATCGTCTCTGACTATCCCTTTTCCATCGGCTACTCCGAAGCGGGACGGCATTATTACGCCTCGCTATTCTTCTCGCAATCTTTGTATGGAAAACAACTCGCGCTTCCATTCCTGCATCCCACGCGCTATTTTTTGATGTCACTTCCGTTTTTGATTGACGGTCTGCCGCTTTGGGCGCATCGCCTGTGGCAATCCCTTTTGTGGATCGGACTCACCGCCGCCTCATCCATTTTGCTGATCCGTCGAATGAACCTGAATGGCTGGATGCGTTTCATTCTCACAGCCTGGGCGTTCCTCTATTTTTTGCAAGGCGCGGTGTATTATCATCTTCAAGTCTGCGTCATCTTGATCCTTGCAGGCGTCTCAACAAAACATCCCTGGCGTTCGTTGTTGTTCGTCATCCTTGCTTCGTTGTGGGCGGGAGTCAGCCGCGTGAACTGGTTTCCCGTCCCTGCCATGCTGGCGATTGCGATCTACCTGCTTGAAACACCAATCGAAAATAGAGGCTGGCGTTACTGGCTGACTCCGTTTGTTTGGGGTGTTAGCGGACTCGCCGCCGCGCTTCTCTCGCAATTCGTTTACATCCGCATTTCAGGCAACGCCGATGCCCGTTCCTTCGGCTCCAGTTTCACTTCCGATTTGATCTGGAGTCGCCTGCTTCCAAATGAAACCTTCCCAATGGGGATTTTTCTCGGAATCGCCATCGTCTCCGCGCCGTTGATTTTTTCCCTTATTCAAATGCTTCGTGGAAGGATTTCCCACCTGCATCCGCTCCGCTGGCTGGCGTTGACCTTTCTTGTGCTTGCGTTATTTTTCGGCGGGTTGGTCGTCAGCGTGAAGATCGGCGGCGGCGCGGACTTGCATAACATGGACGCCTTCCTCGTGATGCTTGCGCTCATCGGCACGTCATTTTTTGCGGGGCGTGTCCCCGGGGAGCGCGAAGCGAATCCTGCCTGGGGGTTGGTCCATGCTTCGGTGGCCGTATCAGCCTTGCTGGTCCCGATTGGATTCGCTCTCCCTCAAATTGGATTCTTTCAAAGGTACGATTCAACCGTCGTTGAGAAAGATATCCGTCTGTTGCAGGCATCCGCAAAAGAGACGAATGGCGAAATCCTTTTTATTACCGAGCGGCAGTTGTTGATCTTCGATGAAATAAAAAATGCTTCGCTTGTTCCCGAATACGAGCAGATGGAATTAATGGAGATGGCGATGGCGGGCAATCGCGATTATCTTGAAAAATTTTATGCTGATCTTCAAGACCATCGTTTCGCGCTCATTGTTGCTGAGGAGCAAAAGTTCACGCAACAAAAGCAGGGCGCGTTCATCGAAGAAAACAACGCATGGGTTCGTTTTGTGGGCGCGCCGATCCTGTGCGCCTACAAGCCCGTGGCGACTCTTTCATCGGCGAACATTCAAATCTTCATCCCGCGCGAAACCAACCCCGATTGCAAAGACCCATTCACAAAGTAACCCATCCGTGTATCCGTTCCCCATCCGTTGAATACATCCGTGCATCCGTTGACAATCCGTTGAGTATCATGCGCATCCTCATCCTGAACAGCGAATACCCACCCATCGGCGGCGGCGCGGGCAATGCCAGCGCCAACATCGCGCGTTGTCTTGCTTCCAATGGACATGAGATCGTGGTGGTCACTGCTCATTTTCGCGGACAGCCAAAACTTGAAGTTCAAGATGGCGTGACGATTCGCCGCATCCCCGCTCTGCGCCGCAGACAGGATCGTTCCACCGCATTCGAGCAATTGACGTTCATCGTCGCCGCTTCTTTTCACAGCGTCGGCCTGATTCGCCAATTCAAGCCGACTGCCGCTTTGGCATTTTTCGGTCTGCCTTCAGGCGCGGTGGCGTGGCTGTTAAAAAAACTTTTCCGCATTCCGTACATCGTTTCTCTTCGCGGCGGAGATGTGCCTGGCTTCCGCCCATACGATTTCAAACTCTTTCACAAAATCGCCGCGCCGTTTCTTCGCCTCATCTGGCATGACGCTTCCGCGGTCATCGCCAACAGTCGCGGATTACGCGACCTCGCTCTCGCATTTGATTCTTCCATCGAAATCCCCATCATCCCCAACGGCGTGAACGCAACACGCTACACGTTTGAATCCCGCGATTGGACTCAACCCAAAATTCTCTCTGCTGGCCGCCTCGTCCACCAAAAAGGACTCGACCTCGGCCTGCGCGCCCTTGCCCAACTCAAGGATTTGGATTGGCATTGGAACATCGCCGGCGACGGCCCGCAACTGGACTCGCTCAAATCGCTTGCGGATGAACTCGACCTCAGC
>JBBIUO010000384.1:0-3848 GCA_037440205.1 Chloroflexota bacterium | reverse complement strand
TGGCCGGGACGGTGACGCGCTGACCGGCGCTTTCAATTTCAAGGTTGCTGGCGCGGGCAACGACATCCACCGTCATGGGTTCGTCGGTCTGATTTTGGAGAACGACGGGCAATTCAAATTTATCGCCAAAGTTGAGGAAGCGCGGCGCAGACGGGCGCACCATGAGCGGCAATCGCGCCGTGAGATTCGACTCGCCCATGCCGAATTGATTCCCGCCATTATCAACAGCAACGACCATGATGCGGTAGCGGGTGAGGTTATCGGGCAGGCGGATGGTCATACGCGCTTCGCCATTGAAGCCGGTGCGCACGGCAGGCTCGAAGGTTGCCAGCGGGTTGAAGTTTGTTCGCAGGGCGATGGGTGCAGGGGCCTCTCCCCCGCCGCCGGTTGAAGGTAATTCTGCCGCCATGGCCGGGGCCTCTGTGGCAGAAGGCGCCGCCGCAAACATCAAGGCATCGTTGGCGCTTTCGGTGACGGCCTGCCTCGCAAACGACTGCGGATCGGCAAGGATGATGCTCGAGCGGCCATACACACTCGAAAGATACGAAGGCCGTTCGGCGTAGAAAAGCGTGATGGGGTCGCGCATTTCATAATTCGTCAATGCAAGAATGGCTTCATCCACCACCACAACTGCCAGCTCGGCATCGGAAACAGGCAGACCGCGCGCATCGTTCACTTGCACGTTTAGGGTTGTCACGCCGCCGGGTTCCAAATCCGTTTGAAGCGGAGTCACTTGCAGGGAAAGCGTTCGCTGTTGCGGCGGGATATTCAAAGTCAGTGTGCCTCTGGCAAAGGCGGGACGCGATGGAACATTCGGGATCGCTTCGCCTTTGTCATCGGTGCGGGTTGCGGAGCCGGTCAGATCCACCTGGATGTTCAGGTTGGGGATATGTTCCTCTTCGATGGGGATGCTCAGCGTCGCGGTTCCATTTTCGATGCGGAAGCGGGTGGTGTACAAAATGCCGTTGCGGTCAACGGTCAACAGACCCTCGGCAGGGGTGAACGGAGATTGGACAAGTATCTTCGCCGTGTCACCGGGCTGATAGGATTCCTTATCGGGAATGAGCGTGGCCTGTTCCTGCTCCACGTTGCGGGCGGAGGGACGTTGCCCGCCGCTGACCCAGCGCGTGATCTGGGTTTGGTTCTTCCGGCCAAGTTCATCCGTCACAAGAGCGGTGATCTGATACCGTCCGCCAAGAGGAGTTTCAAAGGAACAGGTACCAGGCTCGAGGTCGGAAAGAAGCGAGCAGGTTTGAACGCTGGTGATCTCCTCGGCCCAATTCCCGTTTTTGTATTTCCATTCCAATCGGCCGGCGGTCATTTCCACCGGGCGGTTTTCGATGGCATTGCCGTCAATATCGGTGACGATGAAATCCACGTTGATGGGCGTGCCGCGTTCGACGAAATAACTTTTGCTTCGCAGGCCGACGTATAAATCCGATGGATGGACGAGCAGGGTGGTTGTGCTTCCCCACGCCTGAAGATTCACGTCCATGACGGAGGCGTAGGCCACCACGCTGTACGGCTGCGGATCCTTGGCGGGATCACCCTGCGCGCTGAAATCGAGACCGAGGTAGTGAGTGCCGGTGGCATCCGTTTTCCCGGTGAAGGTTTGGGTTTGCGATTCGCCGCCCTGCTGATAGCCGTAATCATAGAACCACCACCAATCGGGCTGGGAGCCAAAGGTGAAGTCCGGCCAGTTGGGAGGAGAATACACGCTCGGAGAAGTGACCACATCCCAGGTGACATCGGCATTGGGCAGGCCGCCGCCGGCGTAATATTTCGCTTCCACCGCCAGCGTGGCATGGTCGCCGGCGAAATATGGGCCGGTCGTTTCGTTGCGCGCAGAGACTTCGAACTCCGGGCGGCGGAATTCCTGTATTTGAAATTGATGATAGCCTTGCAAGCCGCTCAGGTCGGTTAGATAGCCTTCGGCGTTCAGGTAAATCTGACCGTACCCCAAATTGACTCCTTCGGGCAGGGTGAAGGCGAAGTCGAATCCGCCGAGGTTGTTCACTTGCACGCGCCCATCGCCGATGGCGTTCCCCATCGAGTCGGTGATCGAGTAACTGACCGAGGTTAGATCGCTCCCCACCAATCCAATGTCGCCGCCCTGCCGGGTTCCAAGCCGTCTCAGCCAGCCTTTGATGTGAACTTCTTCGCCGGGCTGGTACATTTCGCGGTCATTGAAAATGTACCATTGCATGGCATCGAGCGGCGGATTGTACATCCAGGCGTCATCGCCCCAGGCATAAGACGAGTGCGGCAGAATCGCCGTGTCATCGCCGAGGCGGGCAGTGAGATAGGTTGCGCCGGATGGAATTTCAAAACTCGCGGTGCCATCCGCGCCGGTGAGAATGGATGCGCCTCCGGTATTCGGTTGAATGCTCACACCGGAAAGCGGCGAGCCGTCTTTGAGATTCGTCGCCCACGCCACCAACTCACCGTAATCCGAATAGGCGTCGAGTCCGATCTGAGTCACCTGCACCCAGGTGATGATGGTCTGCGAGAATCGCCTCCATTTGTCGTTGTCGCTTTCAAAGATTCCAGCGGGCGGCTCGAGGATGACGACGAAGTGACCAAAACTCCCGCCCATGTACCGGCTCAGGTCAATATCCACGCGGCTCAACGTGTCGTCGGGAAGGTCGAGACTGAGCGACTTGTTTTCAAGAAGCACGCCCGGCATTCTCGGCGGCACGTCCGTCCTCTGCCACTCCTGCAAGTAATGCTTGTATTCCAGCCAATCTGTCGGCTGAACGGCATACACTTTTAAATTGAGTTTGCTGTAATTGATGGCATACGCCGAAAAGACCGCTTTGGAAAGGGAAGGATCGAGCGTGAGGAAAATCTGTCCCGGGTTCACAAGTACCGGGTCGGCCTTGCCCACCTTGAATTTCAATTCCACATCCTCGCCCAGTTGCTGGCCAAAGATATCCTGAATCTTCCCGGATAACGTCACCGTGTAGGTTGTCTGTCCTTTGGTTTCGCCGCTGATGTTGATCGTATCCCCGTACACATTGGCCGAGACGCCCGGTATCTCCGGCGACACGCTCAGCATATCCTCCGAAAAAACATCCATGTCCAGCGGATTGTTGAAGCGAATGTAAAACGGAGTCAGCGGCGGGCAACGGTCATCGTACCAGGAACAGCGGTGTTCCTCCACCCGCAACGGCGCGTACGTGGAAAATCCAAACGTCTGCGCTTCGGTCGTTGTCAACGGGCCTTCCGCCGAAGGCGTGCCTGGACCAATCGTCACTTGAATATTCGTTTCGGTTGGGAAAGGCTCCGTGGCGCGGAAGGCGAGCCAGCGTCCCTCAACCGCATTTTTGACAAGATTGCTCACGGTCTCATCCGCGTCAATCTCGCTTTGCGTGGCAGGCAGGATGTCTACATCGCGGTAGCCCGCCTGCACGCGAATCGTTTTCAGCACAGCCGCCGCGTCAATGCGTTGATCGAATTGAATGAAAAAGATCGGGTCAAGCGGTTGCGGAGTGTTCCATGGATAACCCGTCACCATCGTCGGCGGCGGTGTCGTAAACGTCCATGTGACCGCTTCAGCCAACACCCTGCCATTGACGGAAGTCGTCCCTGCCGGCACAGTCACGCGGAATTCAGTCGCTTTGGGAAGGCGGTCGATCAACTCGGAATCATATTCAAAGGTCAGGGTCTTCGTCCCCAGCCAGCGCCACGTGCCGGGCAAAGATGGTTCGATCTTCACCGGCACATCCGCTTCGGCCAGGTCACCCAACGTGCCGAGTGGAACCATCGGCTGATCGAACGTCACACTGATAAAGGGCGCAATCGGGATTTCACCCTCCGGCGCGAATCTCAACACTTGAAGCGGCCCC
>JBBIUO010000383.1:1815-3873 GCA_037440205.1 Chloroflexota bacterium | reverse complement strand
TTTAGTTTGATACGAGCATCGGCGGTCGTAAAACGCCAATCAACCTTAACAACCTGTTTGTTTCGTTCCGATGCCCAGGCTTGGGCTTCCGCATCCAAAGTCTTCTCATCTGGAATACGTCGGTTCAAACACTGGCGCACCAAAGCGCTCAATTCAATCTCAGCCATGTTCAACCAACTGCCGTGTTTGGGCGTGTAGTGTAATTCAAACCTGCGGCTCAAGCGGTGGGCTTCGTCCGGCTCAAAGGCTTCGTAAAAAGAAGCCAGTTTGTGTGTGTTGAGATTATCCATGACCAAAACAATCGTTTCTGCGGTTGGGTAAAGTTCATCGGAAAGTTTTTTCATGGCGTGTGCCCAATCTACGGAAGTGCGATGGGCTTTGGTCTCGATATATCGTTTGCCGGTCAAAGGTTCGAACAACATGAAGATGTTGGTGGTGCCGTTTCGCTTGTACTCGTAATCTTGCTTTTGCACAGCACCTGCCTGAACAGGCCGCGGTTCATACTTCTCTGCCAAGAGTTGCTTGGGCATCTCATCCATGCAGATTTGAGGCCGCTTTGGATCGTATGGCTGCTGATAAATGTCCAGAATCTCTTCCATTTGGCAAACAAACGCTGCATCCGCTTTTGGAGGAATGCACCACATTTCCTTCAGCCAAGGCTTAAGTTCGTTTTTTTGAGCGCGGTACGAATGGTCTCGTAGGACACTTCGTCAACGTAACGACGCTTAACCATTTGGGATGCCAATAAACGGAGCGTCCATCGTTCTCTACCATCTGGAGGCGTGCCGCAAGCCATTGCAATCAAATGCGCTTCCGCTTCGCCGTCTAGGCGATGTTCATACTCGCGGTTGGGTTTCTTCCGCTCTATGGCTTCCAAGCGTTGGCTCTGGAACGAGCGACATACATTCGTAACCGTATTGATCGTGACATCCAGGACCTGACTGATTTCAGTTTTGCTGAAACCTTCATCTACTTTGAGGAGGATTCTGGCTCTGGTAAGTTTGCGAGCCGAAACTACTCCTGCTGAAATCAGTTTCTGCAGTTCCGCGCGTTCTTTCTGGCTAAGTTCTACTTTGTACCTTTTCATTTTGGCCTCCGGTTCTGTACTGTATCACCGAAGGCTCAATTTCACAAATTCAATTTTGACGGACTACTAGTTTGACAATGCGTTCAAAACAAGATTGGGGATGTCATGTTACCTGCCTTGGAAAACCATGACAGGATTCAATCCGCGAACTGGCGGATCGGAATCATCGCCAATGTCGCGGCGATTATGAACGAATCACTGCCCACTTTGAGCAATGAGATGCGCCTGACTTCCAGCAAAGGCACGAACATCCCTATCCTGACCTGCCTGAATCTGCCAACATCATTATTTCCTCACGCGACCAGAGAACGCAGATAAGGAACTTTTTGCAAAATGGCGATAATGATCCACGAGACCAATGCCACGACAAATGTTGAAATCGGGATCATATAAATTGCCGGGCCATCCAGGGGCGAGAGGGATGCCAGCGGAAAATTGACGCGCGCGAAGAGGCCCGTGAGATATTTGTAAAAGTTTCCCCCGATCAAATTGTTCAGAATGAAAACATGAACAAGGTACATGCCAAAACTGGCGGTGGAGAGACGGAGCATCCAGATCGTCAGCCGCGGACGCGGTTTGGAAAAAACCTTCTCACCCCATGCTTTCAAGAGGATATATAACGAGGCCGCCATCAACACAATATTGAGGCCGAGCAGATATTGGTAGTAATCCACCAGTTTGTCCACCAGGCTGCTGTAAAAATAAGTTGCGTACCCGGTGAATATGCCCGCGGCGACGTAAACCAGAGCCGCGACCCAGAGCAGCGGTTTGGTGATATGGATGCGCGTCAACAGATAGCCGAGTATGAAATATCCGATGTAACCCGTGAGATATCCCAGGTCGAAGATCAATTCAAACTGGAGTTTGAACTCCACCGCGCGCTGGATGGGGCCGAATAGAAGCCAGATTGCAATGAAGTACCATAAATGCTCGTCGCGCGTTTTATTGACAAGGACTCGAAAAACAGGCGT
>JBBIUO010000383.1:293-1781 GCA_037440205.1 Chloroflexota bacterium | reverse complement strand
TCCGCGGGGCGCGTGATGATGATCATCGTGATTGTCTTGACGGCATTGACGAATGTGTAGCCCGCGAATGATTGCTTGGTGAGAACATAAAAAGCCGACCATATCAAGAATGGAAAAAGGACTCGTTGAAAGCGCTTGCGATAGAAATCCCCTATGCTTTCCTGGCGCGGCAGGAGCAACGCGCCGCTGACCATGAATAACAGCGGGACGCACGAGCGCGCGATCACGTTGTAAATGTTGCCTGTCATCCAGTTGGTTGGAGTCACGTCCTGCCAGCGTGTAACAACGACGGCCGAAACATGGCCGAGGATGACAAGCAGGATGCCGATCCCGCGCATCCATTCCGCCCAAAGCAGGCGGGGACTGAAAGGGATGGTTGTTTCAGATTGCATGAAGACCTCTATTGTCGAGAAAATTTTCCGTTCATGTTGTTCGTTGCAAACAAGCCGGCGGCGCGTTTTTGGGACGCGCCGCTAATTCTCATCTCACTGTTGTTTATGGAAACCAGTTGGCCGTTACGTTCAACGCGAATATGTCACCTACCGTTTAGGAAGTAATGACCACAAGTGTCCCACGCCCCTGACTGGAGATTTGCCCCGGCTTGTACAACGGCCGCGTCCAACGGAACAGCCATTTGGCCTCCTCGATGCGCATGTTGACACAGCCGCGACTCATAGGCGCGCCGAAGTTGTCGTGCCAGTATGTGCCGTGGAAAGCAACGCCCGATTCGGTGAAGAAACTGGTCCAGGGGACGCCGGGCAATTCGTAGTCATCCAGATCTGCGAACAGGTTCCCGTTCCCCATGTGCTTGGAAGGGTATTTCTCAAAGATATGAAATTCACCGGTGGGAGTTTTTGTCGAGATGACTTTGGGGCTTGGCCGCCCGGCAGGGATACCGGAGGAGATGTTTGTCTTAAACACGATCTGTTCATATTCGTAAGCAGTCAGGGTCTGTGCGCCCAGATTAACTTCAATACGTTTTTGCTCGAGAGGCACTTCAGGGGTGATGGGCGACCATTCCTCAAGCGGAATGGGATGCAGGTAAATCGCACGGACATGATATGGAAAACCGACCAGTTCATCGAAAATCCGATACCACGGCTCACCATCAGGACCCTCATCAATTTCGTCAATCCAATGCACCGACCCATAATAGAGACGAAGGTTGGGCTGCCAGCCATAGGTTTTTGTGTAACGCATGGCTTGGGTATATGGCACGGTAAGGTCGGACAGTTGACGCGTCCCTTCGGGGATGGAGGTCAGGGGTTTATTGAAAAGGGTCTTTACCCTTTGCAGGCGCGCACGATGCATATATCCACCCCAGACGCGGTACCAGACTGGGTTGTATATTGGCGTGTCGGAGTTGACGATCTCGTAAATATTAACCAGTTCATCACGGAACCATTGCCCGACGATGCGACTCTGGTCATTTGGATTGCTGTAAACGCTGACAGAACTGGTCGCCACCCGCACTTTTTCCACATCGTC
>JBBIUO010000383.1:0-280 GCA_037440205.1 Chloroflexota bacterium | reverse complement strand
GAAATTCTCCAAGCCGGACAGAAACGGAGAAAACGCAAGCCCCGCAAAAGCCGAGATACCTAATTTGAGGATGTCACGCCGGGAGAGTTGAGACATGGGGTCTGCTCACACGGCGCTCGATCTTTGTGGGACGCCGGCGGTGGGTTGCTGGGAGGTTGATTTCGACTTGCTCAAAAATTCATCCCGACAGCCTTGCGCACAAAAGTAATAGACTTGTCCCTCCCATTCCGCGCTGATCGCCTTCTCGCGCTCGACCGTCATACCGCAGACTGGGTCGGTC
>JBBIUO010000382.1:0-3893 GCA_037440205.1 Chloroflexota bacterium | reverse complement strand
CATCCATCATGTGACAGATGTGCTTCCCATTCTGGGTTTGAGCGCCGCGGCGAGTTTCCTCACGCGCTATCAACGTCCCTTTATGCTGGTCGGGCTTGCCATGAACCTGATCGGAATCGGTGTCATGCTCTTTGTGCTGTATCGTGAACGACAAAAACTTCAACCCGTGCTTTTGGAGACAAAATGAAACGCCTCATGATTCCCATCCTTCCAATTCTGACTCTTGTCATCACTGCCTGCTCCGCGACTGGGACCCCGCCTCAAACCGACCCTCAGCCTGCTCCTGCCTCGACAGAATCCGCCTCCCCTGAATTTGATTCCGCCGCCCGCATGGACGATCAGGGAGCGATCATCTTTGAAATCACCCCGCTTAACCTTGACCAAACTCTCGATCCCTTCGAGTTCAATGTTATTCTAACCACTCATTCGGTAGACCTCGGCATGGATCTTGCATCAACCGCAACGCTCACGACCGATACAGGGGTCAGAGTGAACTCGACCCTTTGGGATGCGCCGCGCGGCGGGCATCATGTGGAAGGAAAATTGGTCTTCCCTGCGACATTGGATGGCAAGTCCATCCTGGATGGAGCGACCAAACTCACCCTCACCATCGTCAATGTGGATGCACCCACCCGCATTTTTGAATGGGATTTGAAATAAGAGAGGGTGAAATGACCCCCAAATCCGGTCTTAGCCGCCGCGACTTTATCAAAACAATCACTGCGTTTATCGGCAGTCTTGTCGGGGTGGGGATTGGGCTTCCTTCCATCATATATTTACTTTCTCCATCTTTTCCCAAAACCGACGACGATTCCATCATTGACCTTGGCTCATTGAATGATTATCCCATTGGCATCCCCACCCGTTTCGATTTCACACGCACCAGGGTCAATGGTTGGGAGAGAACTTCGATCAATTATGGCTTGTATGTTCTCCGAGGGAGGGATGATTCAGCAAGGGTTTTCTCCGACATTTGCACGCATCTGGGTTGTCGTGTCACCTGGCATTCCGATATTCAACATTATGTCAGCCCCTGTCATGATGGACACTTTGACCTTGTCGGCAACGTGGTGAGCGGCCCGCCCCCGCGTCCCTTGGACGAATTCATCACCAAAATTGAAAATGGAAATTTGTCCGTTGTCCTTCCACCCATCAAGCGGAAGGGATGAAGGAAGGTTTGAATGAATAAACGTCATGTCTGGATCATGGTTCTCTGCTGTTTGCTTCCCATATTGGGGTTGGCCGCAGTGTTTCTCCTGAAGATCCCCATCAACACCGTGGTGTATGTGGGGCTGGTGCTGCTTTGCCCGCTGGCGCATTTTTTCATGATGGGCAATATGCACGATCATGCCAGCCAACCAGGACAATATCACGATCACTCCGCCCATGACAAGACACCCACTCACTCGCCGTGATTTTCTAAAGATTGCCGCATTGGGTACCGGCGCACTGGCTTTTCAACCCCTCGTTTGGCAGGGGCTTCCCGAAACGCAACAGTCAGAACTATGGGGGCGTGTCACAGTCGGCAAGGTTGACATTTTCGCCCGCCCTGATGCGAACGGGCAGATTGTGGGTGCTTTGTATGAAGATCAGGTGGCGCCTTGGATTCGGGAGGTGGTTGGATCAATGCCTGGCAGGATCAATCAGCGCTGGGTCGAGACCCCTTATGGATATGTATGGGGTGGAAATCTGCAACCCGTCCGCAACCTGCCGAATATGCCTGTCAGTGCGCTGCCATCCACAAGTCTGGGACCTGGCATGTGGGTCGAAGTCACAGTTCCCTATGTGGATTTGATACTCGATAATCCGCCATCGCGTGCGCCCTGGCTGCAATATCGCGAATCCATCGGTCTGCCGGCTCGTTTTGTCTATAGCCAGGTGGTCTGGGTGGATCAGGTTCGTGTGGATGAGAATAACAAGGTTTGGTACCGCTTGAACGAACGCTTCGGTTCGGGCGATTTGTTCTGGGCGCTTGCTGAGGCATTTCGTCCGTTGACAGGCGATGAAATTGCTCCCATAAACCTGGAAGCAGAGGAAAAACGAATAGTTGTCAATATTGATCACCAAACCCTGTCATGCTTCGAGGGAAAGGAGGAGGTGTACTTCGCGCGTATTTCCAGTGGAGCCCTATACGATGCCTGGGGCAACCCTGTGGATGCATGGGCAACCCCGGTGGGTGAATTCCCCATCTGGCGCAAGGCGATCTCATTGCCCTTGAGCGGAGGAAGCGCGTCTGCCGGGTGGAGTCTGCCGGCTGTGGGATGGGTTAGTTTGTTCGTCGGTTCAGGGGTGGCGATTCATTCAACCTATTGGCATAACAATTATGGAGAGCCATCCTCACGGGGCTGTGTGAACGCCAGTCCCGACGATTCAAAATGGATATTTCGCTGGAGTCAACCTGTGATTCCCATTGACCCCGGTGACGTCACTGTGGAAATGCCGGGAGGAACCAGGGTCATTGTTGAGAAAAAGAAACTTTGACAACTCAAAAGAAATTTCGAGTGAGCGCATAGGGAAGTGCTCAAGCGCGCGGCCATGCTCCCTGCTTTTTCGGCGGGAGTCCGCCTTTTATGCAACATGCTTTACAGTTGTCCAAAGATCATGCCGTTCACGAATTGTTGATCATCAACTTCTGATAGCAATGTGTTGTATCGGGCAATGGCTTTGCATTCAGCTCAACGTTCAGTAGGCGCTGCAACTCCGAATAGACCCGCGCCACGCTGGAGCGGTCCCCGATCTGCGCGTGCGCCCGCATGGACAGGCAGTACAGGTCTTCGTTGAGTGCATCGAGCGCGATGGCCTTTTCAGCGTAGGCAATCGCTTGTTTGGACGATTGAATGGAGAGATGATACGCCGCCAACTCCTGCAGCGCATTCAGATACGACTGCGCCAGCCTGCGCCTTTCGGGGAAGACCCATTCGTAATACAGGTTTTGCAAATATTCTCCCTGATACAACGTGACCGCCCGCTCGTACCATTCGGCAGCGGTTTCATTATTTGTGGCGGAACGCGCCTTCGCAATGGACAGGTTGAACTCGTCCACGTCAATGCTGAAGCGCGCGGAGTCCAGCCAGTATTCGCCGACTTCGACGAGGATGAAGCGCGGGCTGTCGTCCCCGGCCTTGAGCGCGTTGCGGAGGCGGGAGAGGGCGGTGTGAAAGGCTGTGCGGCTCGTCCGTTCCTTTTCTCCCCAGATGGCATCGAAGGCTTTATCGGCTGGCGTCTTTTCGCCGCGCATCGTGACGAAATAGGCCAGCAGGTCGCGCGCCTTGGCTGAGACCCAGCGCTCTTGCGAAACTTCATTTCCATTTGAAGAAGTCCCACGTCTCGCCCATTAAATCCGTCAGCGATTTGCCGTTTTCGGGAACCATGCCGTCGAGATTGACGATGTGTACGACGCGCTCAGGGATTTTGTCCGCGACAACATGAGCCATGAATCCGCCCGAACTGTGACCGACGAGAATCACATCGCGCAGATTGTTGGATTCACACAGGCTCACAATTTCTTGAACGTGCGTGTTCAGGTCAATGTCATCGTTTGGCGTGTCGGCGCGTTCGGCGAGTCCCGCCAGCGTCGGCGCGTGGACGTCGTGTCCCGCCGCTTTCAACAGCGCGGATAATTTTTCCCAGCACCAGCCGCCGTGCCACATGCGTGAATGAGGATGAAGGTTGTCATATCGTTTAGTTCTCCTTTGGCGATTTTAGAGTTGAAGCGCAAGTGTATGTGCCAGTCGTGAAACCACCAATGACTTTTGTTACAGACTGGCTTTGGTGATTCTATTTTCCCGCCATCAGCCAGCGTTCGCTCAATTGGGTGACGGAGCGAAAGCCGACTTCATTCAACCAATCGCGATAGGTTTCAAACGAGTGCGCCGTCCCGCCGCTGTTTGCCC
>JBBIUO010000381.1:0-3894 GCA_037440205.1 Chloroflexota bacterium | reverse complement strand
CAACCCGCTGGTTGCTTTTACGGCCTCCGTCATCTTTGCGGTTTCCCTTTGGTTCATTTTGCGAAAGTCCATTGACGCGCTTTCGCGCCGCCCCACGCATGATCTGGATGCGCTGGTGGGCCAGGCCGGGGAGGCCAAATCGAAGATTCATGATGACGGCAGTGTGTACGTGAATGGGGAGATGTGGTCGGCGCGCAGTGATTCGGAGATCCCGGTCGGCAGTCACATCCGTGTCGTTCGTCGCGAGGGGTTCGTCCTCGTTGTGGAAAAAATAAGCCATCTCAATTCATAAATTACCAAGGAGAATTATATGAACGGAGCATTTGCTAGTTTTGGCCTGTGTCTGGTCGGCATCATCATTCTCGGCGCGCTGATCGTGGTCTTCAACATGATCCGCATCGTGCCTGAATACCAGCGTATGGTGGTCTTCCGCCTCGGCCGTGTACTGGATAAGCCCAAAGGCCCGGGCCTGATCTTCCTCATCCCCGGTGTGGATCGCCCCGTAAAGGTGGATTTGCGCGAGCAGGTGCGCGAGGTTCCGCATCAGACTTCCATCACGAAGGATAACGCGCCGATCTCGATTGACTTCCTCTGGTATTACAAGGTGCTCGATCCCGCCCAGTCTGTTTTGCAGGTCGGCAACTTTGAATCCGCCGCGGCTGGTATTGCGGCCACCACTCTGCGCGCGGTCATCGGCGGTATCCCGCTCGACGATGTGCTTTCTGAACGCGAACACATCAACAACATGCTCCGCACCCGCCTCGATGAAGTCACCGAACGCTGGGGCGTGAAAGTGACCAACGTGGAAATCCGCGAGATCATTCCTCCGCGCGACGTGCAGGATGCGATGAACCGCCAGATGTCTGCCGAGCGTATCCGCCGCGCCGTGGTGACTGAATCCACCGGTACGCGCGAAGCCGCCGTCAACGTGGCGGAAGGTGAAAAGCAATCCAACATCCTCCGCGCCGAAGGCGAAAAGCAATCCGCCATCCTCAAGGCGCAGGGCGAACGCGAGGCCCAGCTTCTGCGCGCCGAGGGCTTTGCCAAGGCCCTCGAGCAGATTTACAACGCCGCGAAATCCGTTGACCAGAAGACGATGACCCTGCAATACTTTGAAACGCTCAAAACCATCGGCGCCAGCCCCTCCACCAAATACATCTTCCCGATGGAATTCACCAGCATGTTGGATAACTTCCTCAAAGGCTCAAAGGGTTAGCCTGTAATCCATAAATCGAATAAAATAAGGTCTCTCGCAAGAGAGGCCTTATTTTATGGATATTGTCAACGCCGGTATTCTCGATTTGAACGCGCTTCGCAAACTGGAAAATGCCTGTTTCGACAAGGACGCATGGCCTTTGCTGGATTTGATCGCCGTGCTGACTTTCCCGGATGTGATTCGACTAAAAGCAGTTGTGGATGGCCAGATGGTCGGCTTTGTGGGAGGAGACCCGCGTCCCCGACACGGGTGGGGCTGGATCGCCACCATTGGGGTTGATCCACGCTTTCAGCGACGCGGCATCGGGCGCGCGTTGCTCCGCGCCTGCGAGTCAAGGCTTGGCGTACCCCGCTCGCGGTTGACGGTGCGAATGTCCAACCATGCGGCGATTTCCCTTTACGAAAAGGAGGGCTATTCGATCAGCGAGGTCTGGAGCAGGTATTACAGCGATGGGGAGGATGGAATTGTGATGGAGAAAAATTTATGACCGGCGGCAGGCAACGATTACAGGAATATGAAGCGCTTCGGGCATTATCCATTGTCCTGCTGTTGATCCTCCATAGCGACGTTTTTTCCCTGAAAGTCTTTGGCGTTGAACTTGGGCCGGTCTCACATTTTGTCGGCGCTTTTTTGCTGGGATCGTTTTTCTTTTTGGCGGGATATTTTCAGGAAGTTTCCATGCAAAAAGGCGGGGATACGCTTTCCTATGTCAAATCCAAAGTCATCCGTATTTTTCCGCCCTACTGGTTTGCCCTTGCATTGTTCATTTTCCTGATGGGATATTCGTTGAAGCGGTTTGAACTGGCTGTATATCTGTCGAACCTTCAATTTATCTTCTCTCCCGCCTTTGTGAAGCAGATGCTTACCTTGTGGTACATCAGCGTCGTTGCAGGTTATTACAGCCTGTTTTGGATTTTGGCAAAGCGCGTCAAATCGAGTCTGTGGCTGGGAATTTGGTCGGCGGTCTTCTTCATTGCCGCGTACGTTTTGCACACATTGACCGAACTGCTCGACGGCAGGTTCTTCGAGTATTACTTTATTTTTCTGGCGGGTGTGTATTTTGCGCGCTTCCAGCAGGTTCGGGAATTTCTCTCCAACCTGAATTTCATTTATAAAATCATCATTGCCCTGCTGGGGGTATGGTTCTTTCGCATGGCATTGACTGCCGGCCTCGACGTCACACACGGCTTTTATCTGCTGGCAGTGGATTTTTACATCCTCGGCTGGGTGTGGATGTGGCTGGGAATATTTCGGACTAGCGTGGGCGGGTGGCGAATCTGGTCTCCCGTTTCCACTGCGTCATTTTTTGCGTATTTGTATCATCGCCCGATATGGTATGCCCTCGTCCCGTTGCTGGCCGGCAGGATGGGACTCTCCGCCATTTTGTTTCAATTCATTCCGGGGACGGTCATCGTCCTTTTTGTGGGTTATTTTTTGCAAAAGGGATATGACTCGATTTTGCAGGCAGGCCGAAATATGAAAGCGGCACTGCCCGAGCGCCGGGAAATTTGATTTTTCATTCAGGTTTATAATCAGCCAATATGTCCAATGTTCTGACCCCTCCTGTCTGGATAAACACAAAGCAATTGTTGCAAAATATGATGGATGATCTCGTCGCACAACCCCGTGTGGCGGTGGATACGGAATCGAACAGCCTGCACGCATTCCGCGAGCAGGTTTGCCTTGTACAAATCTCCTCGAAAAGCACGGATTATTTGATTGACCCGCTCGTGTTGAAGGATCTGGAACCGCTTGCGCCGATCTTTTCGGACCCGAAGATCGAGAAGGTGTTCCATGCGGCGGAATATGATTTGATCTGTCTGCGGCGGGACTTCGGCTTTTCGTTTGCGAATCTGTTCGACACGATGCACGCTGCGCGCGTGCTGGGCTACCCCGCGGTTGGATTGGACAGGTTGCTCGGCGATAAATTCAACATCAAGATGGATAAACGCCATCAAAAAGCGAATTGGGCCGCGCGCCCGCTCACGAAGGAGCAGATCCATTATGCGCGGCTGGATACGCATTATCTCTTTGACCTGCGCGATGCTCTCGAGCAGGAGTTAAAGGAGAAAGACCGCCTTGAATTTGCGAGGGATGATTTTACAAGAGCCTGCCTCGCAGATGAATTACGGCAGAGAGCGAACGGGGAATCATGGGAACGATTTTCGGGACGCAAAGACCTTACCTTGCGCGAGTTGACCGTGCTATCTCATTTGTGCAAGTGGCGGGACAAAGAGGCGGAGCGATTGAACCGTCCGCTTTACAAGGTCATCATGGATGACATGCTCATCACGCTGGCGAAGAATCAATCGCAGGAACTGGTGGACCTTTCGGGGGCCGGTTTGAGCGAGAGGCAGATCCATTTATGGGGGAATGAGGTTTTGGCGGCAATCCGTCGGGGGGTGGCCGCTCCATTGGTTGCGAGGAAACAGGCCGAGGTTAAGAATGATGCGACTCTCCGTCGGCTGGAAAAATTGAAGGCGTGGAGAAAGAGTCTCGGGCAGGAGATGGGCGTCGAGTCGGATGTCATTTTGCCGAAACCGTATTTATCGGCGCTGGCGGAAAATCCACCGAAGACGGCCGATGAACTTGCGGCGATTATGAAAGGCACGCCTTCGCGTGTGCAAAAATATGGCACGCAGATCTTAAAGTTGCTCGGAGGCAGGAATGCGCGTTAG
>JBBIUO010000380.1:0-3908 GCA_037440205.1 Chloroflexota bacterium | reverse complement strand
TCAGATTGTCGTAGAAAAACTCGGCGGGATGTTCGCGGTTCGCGCCGATTCCGCCCACGTTTGCGGCGAGATGAATGACGATCGCGTTCTTTGGGTCAATACCGGTAAGGGTGTCGGCATACAAACGCTTGATGTCGTTCGAGTCAACGAGGTTGTAGTTCTCGATGCGCGGAATGAAAATATCGGTCGCGCCGCGTCCTTTCAATTTTTCAATGACGAAGGAGCCGAGAAAGCCCGCTCCGCCAGTGACGATCACTTTTTTGTTTTGCCAGAAGTTTTTCATGAAGTCTCCTTGAGGGAAGTACGCAAGTATACAAGTACACAAGTAAACAGGTAAACAGGTAAACAGGTACACAGGTAAACAGGTACACAAGTAAACAGGTACACAAGTAAACAGGTACACAAGCCACCCCGTGTTTACGTGTCTACCTGTTTACCTGCCTGCATCATTGAACAATAAACTGCGCATTTCTGTATCGGTCATCCGTTGGGTCTTTGATCAATCCTGTTTTCAACGCAAACAAAATCTCGCGTATGCCGTCGTCCACATCCAGGGTTGTTTCAAAGCCGAGCACGCTTCTGATCTTTTCGAAAGACACGGTGATGTCGCGCATGTCGCCGCCGAAGGTGAGGTCTTTGTATTCGACCACGGTTTCGGGCATTCGTTTCAACACCAGCCGCACAATGTCGTCTTTCGAGTAATTGCCGTTCTCGGTTCCCAAATTGAAAACCTGTCCGCGCACGTTGGCTTTTTCGGCTTCGAGTCCCATGATGACGCCGCGCACCACATCGCGGATGTGGACGAACGAACGCGAGTATCCGCGCTGATAGATGATGAGCGAACGTTTCGTAAACGCATCCAGCACAAATTGATTGACGATCAAATCAAAGCGCGTGCGCGGCGAAATTCCATACAGCGTGGCAAAGCGGAACAGCAACGGCGCGCACGCCGCATCTTTTTGTGAAAGCAAATATTCTTCCGAGGCGATCTTCGTTTCGGCATACAACGATTGCGGATTCAACGGAGTCTCTTCGTTGACCGGCTTTCCATCGGGACTCAAGCCATAGTTGCTGTAGGTGGATGCGAACACGAATCGTTCCACGCCCAAATCTGCCGACTGCTCGAAGACCATTTTCGTGGCCTCGACATTGTACTTCCACGCCACCTGCCTGCCGACCGCCTGGCACGCCGGAAAGCCGACAATGCCCGCAAGGTGAATCACCGAATCGGGTTTCTGCCAGCCGGTCTTGACCGCATCTTTGACGGCGCGTTTTTCGGTCACGTCGCTTTTGATGAAGTGGAAATTGGGATGATGCAAAAACGGGACAATGCCTTCGCCGCCGAACAGTAAACTGTCCAAAACGCTGACTCGGTAATTTTGGCGGAGCAGTTCCGAGGTCAGGATGGAACCGATGTAGCCCGCGCCGCCGGTGATCAACACATGACGATCCGTCATTCCAGTCCCTCCAATCTGACTTTGTATCCATCCAACACAAGCGCGGGCACGGACTTGTCGCTCACAACGGATATGCCCTGTTCCATGCAGGTGAGTTTGCAAATATCGGCCACGTCGCCCGAGCCGACGATGCGCACGCGGTCGTATCCCGCATGGCGAAGTTTGGCGATGTGATCTTTTACTTTTTGCCGCGTGCGGCGATACACGGAAAAAGATTGCTCGACGTAGTTGATGGCGAGACGCGCGCGCAAGGCGAGACCTTCGGGGGTGATGATGTAACGCAGTTTTTTGCGCTCGGCGCGCGAGACCTTGACCGCGCCCTTTGCAATCAGCCGCTTTAAATGCCAGTTGACCGTGCCAACCGCCACGCCCAACTGCGTGGCAAGCGTGGACTGGTTGACATCGGGGTCGCTCTCGATCTGTTCGAGCAGGGTAAGTTCGCGGAGTTCTTCGTTTGTTGATTCCATTGTCATGCTTTATAATTTCAAAATTCAGCGACTGAATTATAACCCATATTTTCACCCGCAAAACCATCACGAAACAGACTCAGGTAAAATCACCCTGCCATGAAAACGACTCCGCTCTTCGATGAAGCAGGCATGGAATATCAAAAGACCCGCATCGCCCACTGGGACAAGGTCGCCAAAAAGCGCGACAGTTGGGCGGGCATGGGACGCTGGTATCACCGACGCTTGATTCAAATTTACAAATATCTCGTCAGCCCCAACCAGCGCATCCTCGAGATTGGCTGTGGCATGGGAAGCCTCATCGCGCAGTTGAAACCCTCGCGCGGCGTCGGCGTGGATTTTTCGCCCGAGATGATCGCGCGCGCAAAGCAACGTCACCCCGGTATCGAATATCACCAACTCGACGCGCACGATCTCTCCAGCCTCGAAGGCACGTTCGATGTCATCATCTTCTCGGATTCGGTCAACGACTTGTGGGATGTCCAGCGCGCGCTCGAAGAGGTGAAACGATTCTGCACGCCACACACGCGGCTCATCCTTAATTTTCACAGTTACGTCTGGCAACTTCCGCTCACCATCGCGCAAAGTCTCAACCTCGCCGCGCCCATGCTCCATCAAAACTGGCTCACCCCCGAAGACGTGGATAACATGTTGAGGCTCGCAGGTTTTGAAAGCGTCCGCTCGTTGCGCGAGGTGCTGTGGCCCCTGCCCCTCGGTGGCTTTGCAGATCGTTACCTCGTCAAGGTCTGGCCCTTCCGCGACTTTGCACTGTCCAATTTTGTGATCGCGCGTCCCACCGCAACGCCCACAGAAAATCCGAGCGTTTCCGTCGTCGTCGCCGCGCGCAACGAAGCAGGCAACATCAAGAATATTTTCGAGCGCTTGCCCAAAATGGGATCGAAGACCGAACTGATCTTCGTCGAGGGACATTCACGCGACAATACTTACGAGACCATCGAAAAGGAAATCGCGCTTCACCCTTCGACCTCGAGCCTGCTCTTTCGACAAACGGGCATTGGCAAAGCCGACGCAGTTCGACTCGGCTTCGAGAAAGCCTCCGGCGACATTTTGATGATCCTCGACGCAGATTTAACTGTCCCGCCCGAAGATTTGCCGCGATTCTACGAAGCCATTGCATCGGGCAAGGGAGAATTCATCAACGGCGTTCGTTTGGTTTATCCGATGGAAAAGGAAGCCATGCGCACGCTGAACTTTATCGGCAACAAGTTGTTCAGCATGGCGTTCTCGTGGCTGTTGGGTCAGCCGATCAAAGATACCTTGTGCGGCACGAAGGTTTTATGGCGTGAAGACTATGAAAAGATCGCCGCGAACCGCTCCTATTTTGGCGATTTCGACCCCTTCGGTGATTTCGATTTGATCTTCGGCGCGGCCAAATTAAACCGAAAAATCATCGACCTCCCCATCCGCTACCGTGACCGCACCTACGGCACGACCAACATCTCCCGCTGGAAACATGGCTTGTTGTTATTTAGGATGGTAGCTTTTGCGGCGAGACGGATCAAGTTTGTGTGAGATGTCATTGCTTCAGGCGGCGCTCTCCCGCCTGAAGCAATCTCCCGTTGACGATGAGATTGCTCACCGCACTGCGCGCGGCGCTAGTGTCGTCGTCGCCCCTTCGGGGCTCCTCCTCGCAATGACATATACCTTACTTACACCCTTCAACTCCAACCGCATCCGAAACATAAAATCCCTGCGAATCTCCCTGCGTGACCCAAACAAACCAGGGAGATTCGTTTTCATCGAACCAGACCGTCACATCGGAGGCGTTGGGGAAGAAATCGGGCGACTGGCTCATGGGGAAGATCACGCGGGTGTATCGCTGGCCGATCAGATCGAAGACCAGCCTGCCTTCGTCCACGGGCTTGTAGCCAGCGGAATCGGTGAAGATCTCGCCGTCGCCTGATTCGTAAAAACGAGGATAGAGCGCGCGGCCTTTCACCATCTCCAACCCGTTGGACTCTAT
>JBBIUO010000379.1:0-3921 GCA_037440205.1 Chloroflexota bacterium | reverse complement strand
CGCGACGGCAAACTGGTGATGACCAAGGTCGTCGGCGGAATTCTGGCGACGAAATAATCAACGGTATGTCGTTGCGAGGAGGGCGAAGCCCGACGAAGCAATCTTCTTGTTAGCAGGAGATTGCTTCGTCGCAAAGAACGCTCCTCGCAATGACATAATTACATTATGAACTTCTTCGGCAAACGAGTCCTTTTCCTCGGCGCGCACCCGGACGACATCGAACTGGGATGCGGCGCGTTACTGCATCACATCGTCAAAGAGACGGATGTGCTGTGCGTCACGCTTTCAGACAATCAGAAAAATCCCGATTTGAGAAATGTGAAGGACGAGCATTTCAAATCCATGAAGGTGCTGGGCGTACCGGAGGAAAAGATCGTTCTCGGCTCGTTCACCACGCGAATCTTCCCCGATGCGCGGCAGGAAATTTTGGAGTACTTTCTCAAACTCCGCCGCGATTTTCAACCCGACCTGATCTTCGTCCACTCGAAGCACGATATTCACCAGGATCATAACGTGATGACCGACGAAGCCTTGCGTGCTTATCGCGGCATCACCGTGCTGGGCTTCGACGTCGTCCGCTCCTCGTACGGATTCTTCCCGCATTTCATCGTGGAAGTGACCGAGGAGGACGTGAACAAAAAAATCGAAGCGCTTTCACAATACGAGACCTACCGCGACCGATACTATTTCAACGCGGAACTCACCCGCTCGATCATGATCCGCCACGGGGCGCTGGCGGAACGTCCCTTTGCAGAAGGGTTTGACATTCTGAGGATCGTGGGCGAGTTCGGAAAATAGGAGGCAGAATGGAATTCCAGACGCTTTTTCAGGAACTCACTCAAAGCACGGAAATGATTCGGGGTCTGCTGGCAGATGTCGGCGAGTCGGAAGCGCGGGTCAAACCGGACGCCGATTCCTGGTCCATCCTCGAAGTGATCTGTCATCTGCACGACGAAGAACGCGAGGACTTCCGCGAGCATCTGGATTTCATCCTGCACCGTCAACACGAGGAGTGGCATCTGATAAGCCCCGAGGAATGGGTAATCGAGCGAAATTACAACGGGCAAAACCTCCGCGAGATGCAGGAAAAGTTTTTCAATGAGCGGAGGAAGTCGCTGGAGTGGTTGAAGGGACTATCCAATGTGGATTGGGACACAACCTACACCTCCCCATTCGGCTCGATGAGCGCGGGGGAAATGTTCGCCTCGTGGGTTGCTCACGACAACCTGCACATCCGACAACTTGTGGAACTCCGGCGTGCAAGAATCGAAAGGCTGACAGCGCCGTACGATATTCAATACGCAGGCGACTGGTAAACCCGCAGGCAGGGGAAATCGGACGATTATCGCCAAACTTATTGACAATACCACTTTGAAAACCATATAATCAGTACTTCACGAAAGCGCGTAATTGGCGTTCTCTAACGCCTAATTTGCGCCAGAGAGCGCAAACTACGCGAGGTTTTCGTGATCTACTGATAATCGAAATGCAACAGCGGACATGGAAACCGGCGAACCTGAAGGAGGTTCCAAGTGGAAAACTACGAGCAGGCTGTTTTTATTTCGTACGCGTGGGGGGATGAACGTGAAGAGATCGTCAACCAGATTGACAGGGCCCTGCAAAAACGCGGCGTCAGGATCATCCGCGACAAACGCGAACTCGAATACAAGGGTTCCATCTCCGAGTTTATGGAGCGGATCGGGCGCGGCGATTGTGTGATCGTGGTTGTCAGCGACAAGTACCTGCGCTCTCCGAATTGCATGTTCGAGTTGATCGAAATCGCAGAAAACAGGCAATTCCATGACCGCATCTTCCCGGTCGTTTTGGCGGATGCAAACATCTACGATCCCGTCAAAAGGATCGAATACGTAAAACATTGGGAGACAAAAAGGGCGGAACTGGCTGGGGCGATGAAAACCCTCGATCCGGCAAATTTGCAGGGCATTCGGGACGATATGGATCTGTACGACCGCATCCGGGATAAAATCTCCGGGCTGACCAGCATCCTGAAGGATATGAATACCCTCACCCCGGAAATGCACCAGGATTCCAACTTCGAGGCTTTATACAACGCCATCGAAAAAAGACTTCAGGAAAAACCAACGCGCCCCCACAGCAAGGCAGACAAGGCAGGCAAGGCCAGGTCACAAAAAGGTGAAGTGAGCGTCAATAAAATAGAGATTGGCGGCGATGTCAGTGGGAACATCGTGATTGGCAACAATAACCAGGTCAATAGCGAACGCGGAAAAAAGAAGTAAATCCTGCGAATTTTATCGGTATCTTTCGAGGTCAACATGGCAAATGTATCCATCGGCGGCGACGTAAAAGACAGCGTACTTGTATTCGGCAACAACAACTATGTGGTCAAGATCGGGGATGTGAACGGCGGCGTGGTTAATATTGTCAAGCCGTCAGACAAGCCGAAGTATTCCGCGCGCCCTGCGCCGGTGATGTTGAAGCCGCGCGCCTTTCCATCCCTGCTGGATCGCGCAGATGAAGTTGAAACGGTCAAAAAGGCATCCGAACTTTCGGTTCCCGTTTCGGTGTGGGGGAAACAGGGCATCGGGAAAACCTCCTTCATTCGTCATCTCGCCCATTCGCTCGATACCGGCAAATTTCCAAACGGCTTGATTTACCTCAATACAGCCGGTCTCGGATACGAAGACCTGCTTCAAGCCCTGTTCGATTCGTTTTTTGAAAGCGACGCATCCTACAAACCGACCCTGGCGGAAATCCTCCACGCGCTTCAAAAAATCTGCGCCGTCATCCTTCTCGATGACCTGCAAATCGGAAAAGATGAAACGATATCCGTTTTGAATGCGGTTCCCAACTCCGCGTTCATCCTGATTTCCACTGAGCAAAGTTTCTGGGGCGAAGGCGAAGCCGTTCAATTGCAGGGACTTCCCGCCGGCGATTCTGTCAGGCTGTTTGAAAAAGAGTTATCCCGCCCGCTCGATAACGATGAAAAAGTAATCGCGCCAAAAATTTGCAACCTGCTGAAAGGGCATCCTCTTAATATCCTGCAATCGGCATCGCTTGCGCGGGAAAGCGGAAAGCCGCTCGAGGAAATCCTGAATGGATTAACGGACGAAAAAGCGGAAGACAAATCCATGGCCTGCATGAGTCTGGCCAGGCTCTCCGATTCCGAAAAACAAATCCTCGCCCTGCTTGCAACCGCAGGCGGGAACGTCGTTTCGATGGAACACATCAAGGGAATATTCAAAGGCGAAGATCGGCAAAAGGATGTTCAAAGGTTGGCCGCTCTCGGAATGATCCAGGCACACAGCCCAAGGTTCAGCGTGACCGAGGCTCTTGCCGCATCCATCTCCAACGCCTGGGATTTATCTTCATGGCAGGACATCCTGCTCAACTACGCAATCAACTGGCTGAGTCAGCAGCCTTCTTCAATGCTCGTGGAAGAATCCAGCGAACTGCTCATCCACACCATCAAATCCGCGGGGGAAAGAAAAAAATGGCGCGAGGTGATTCAACTGGGTCGCGCGCTCGAAAAATTCCTTGTCTTTTACAAACGCTGGCAGGCATGGTCTGATATTTTGAAACTGATCCTGCAAGCGGCAAAAGCGCTGAACGACGGCAAAGTCCAGGCATGGGCATTGCATCAATTGGGAACGCGCGCCCTGTATCTGGGACAAGCCAGCGAAGCAAAATCGTTTTTGACTCAGGCGTTGAATCTCCGCCGGGCAATCGGCGATAAGGCAGGATTGAAAATCACCCAACACAACCTGAATATGATAAAAGGCGCTGTTCCCGGTTGCAGGAAATATTTTTCCTGCGGCTGTGGCACAGTGATCGGCTTGATGATTCTCGCCGCCGCGGCATTTGTCCTCGTCAATTTGATTGGGATTCCCAAAATCATTTCGCCGACCGAAATAGCGACGCTTCGACCGACCCGTACGCCTG
>JBBIUO010000378.1:0-3929 GCA_037440205.1 Chloroflexota bacterium | reverse complement strand
TAGCTTACCCTGCTTTTTTGTTAATGTCCAAATGGATAAAGTCCAGCTGAGTCGCTCCCCGTGTGGGGAGCGTGGATTGAAACGTGCGGCATACTCATCATTTTCGAGGCTGACCTGTCGCTCCCTTCATTGGGAGCGTGGATTGAAACACATGGGTGCGATTGAACACTCGGCAGCACAGGGCCGCTTCGCCTGTGCATGCCCCAGAAATAGCTCAAAGGCAAATGTCATAACCAAAACGTGAGCCACGTCACTTGACGTGGCTTTTTGCTTCAACTATCCTAGTCACCGATAGACTGACCAGTCGGTCTAGGAATTATGAAGCCAAACTCCCCCACTCTCTCCCCGCAGGAAACCCGCGAGCGCATCCTGGAAGCGGCAGTCAAGGTATTTGCCAGCAAAGGCTACCACGACACCAAAGTGGACGATATCGTCGCCGAGTCGCGCACATCCAAAGGATCGTTCTATTTCCACTTCCCCAGCAAGCAGGACATTTTCCTCGCCCTGGTGGACACTTTCGCCGATTTGCTTGAATCCCAGTTACGAAACCGCATCGCTTCCGAGACCTCGGGCATGGCGCGCGTTGATCTGGCTTTACGAGTCTGCCTGGAAACGTTCGGCCAATATCGCGGACTGGCGAAGATCGCGCTCGTCCAGGCTACGGGATTGGGACTCGTCTTCGAGGAAAAGCGCCGCGCAGTCAACGACCGCTTCATCAAAATCATCAAAGACAATTTGGATGAGGCAATTGCCGACGGAAGCATCCAGCCAACGGATACGGAAGTCATTGCCTGCGCGTGGGTGGGCGCGCTGAATGAAATCGTTTTGCGATGGGTGTACACGGGCCAACCCGACCCTATCCGCTCATTGCCTGTGTTGAGGAGAATGTTGTTGCAAAGTATTGGCATCGAGGAAGAACGGATCAGGGAATTCGAGGAGAAGGCGAACAAATAATCTGGAGAATCATTTTGAATCGCATCGTCAATTACACCATCCCATATCGCTCGCACAAATTGACGGAGTTCCTGCGTTACGGCTCTGGTATGGAACGCTTTTATTTCGAGAGCGCCCAATCGCCTGTCGCCATCGCGGGGCTTGGAATTGCCGCGCAAATTTCACGTAACGGCTCGAATCGATTCGCAAATCTCGGGCAGTCCCTGCGGGAATTTTTCCAGGACGTTGTTTGCGTAAACGAATCCAGCTCGTTGCCGCGCCCCATCCTGCTCGGAGGCGGCGCGTTCTTCGATCAAACCGAACGCGGCATCTGGGATTCTTTTCCATCGGCCGCGCTGATTCTGCCTCGATACGCGTTGATCCGCGTCGGCGCCGAGTATTTCTTTTCCGTGAATCAACCGTCGGCGGGGAATGAATCGATGACGTCCACATCCCGCCGCGCCCTCCTCGAAGCCGAAAATTTCCTCGCGCAGATGGAGTCCGCCGTCCTGCCATCGCCGTCCATCCCCGACAAAATCACCAGCATCGAAACCTCCCGCGCGGAATGGGAAAATGCCGTTCTTCGATCCATCGAAATGATTCGCCGCGGCAGGCTGAAAAAAATAGTCATGGCGCGCCTAGTATATGTGGACGGCAACCGCCCGCTGGATGTCCCCGCGCTTTTGGAAAATCTTGGCGAATCGTGCCCGGCCTGTTTTCGCTTTCTGTTTGAATTCGCGCCCGGCGCAACGTTCGCAGGAGCGACGCCGGAACGCCTGGTTTCGGTCTCCGGCGCAAAGTTTTCCACTGCCGCAGTCGCGGGGTCCATCCGCCGCGGAGACTTCCCCGCCGAAGATGAATCTCTGGGACAGCAGCTTCTCGACTCAATAAAAGATCAAAGCGAACATGCCTTTGTAGTAAACGAGATCCGCGAAAAAATGTCCCCGCTTGCCGAAACGCTCAACGTGGATTCCGCGCCAAAACTTTTGCGCCTGCCAAACATTCAGCACTTGCGAACAGACATCACCGGCACATTACAGCCGAATCAAAGCGTCTTGAACATTGTCTCTGCGCTCCATCCCACTCCTGCGGTCGGGGGCGTGCCGGGGCAAGCCGCGCTGCGCGTCATTCGTGAACTGGAAGGATTCGAGCGCGGCTGGTACGCGGCTCCCGTCGGCTGGGTGGACGCGAATGGGGATGGAGATTTCGCTGTCGCCATCCGTTCAGGCTTGTTCGAGGGCAACGTGGCAACTCTCTTTGGAGGCGCAGGCATCGTTGCCGATTCCGATCCGCAAAAAGAATGGGACGAGACGGGCTTGAAAATTCAGTTCCTGCTCAACGCCATGCAAGGCGAGATGGCATGAACACCGCCAACCGCAACACAATCTGGTCGGGCATCTTTGTCGCCGAGTTGAAAAAACTCGGCCTCGATTCTGTTTGCATCGCGCCGGGTTCGCGCTCCACGCCCCTGGCAATCGCCTTCGCCGAAAGCGGCATTCGCATCCACCTCCACAGCGACGAACGTTCTGCTTCCTATTTCGCGCTTGGTCTTGCCCGCGCCAGCCGCAAGCCTGTCGCGCTCGTTTGCACTTCCGGCACAGCCGCCGCGAATTTTCTCCCCGCCATCGTCGAGGCCAATTACAGCGAAGTCCCGCTCCTCGTCCTCACCGCCGACCGCCCGGCCGAACTGCGCGAGAGCGGCGCGAATCAAACCATTGACCAGCTCAAACTCTTCGGCGATCACGTTCGATGGTTTGTGGATGTCCCCGCGCCCGAGGCAAATTTTTCCAAACATCTTCTCCGATATTTGCAGACTCTTGCCGCGCGCGCCTGGGAGACTTCGCAATCGCCATTGCCCGGACCCGTCCATTTGAATTTTCCATTTCGCAAACCGCTCGAACCGATTGACGTTCCAGCCGATCTTCCCGCGTGGATGGACGTTCCGTTTCTTTCCAGACTTGAAACTGCTCCCGCGCAATTGACATTTTCTCGCCCGCAACTTTCACCCACCAAAGAGCAAACCGACTTCCTCGTCCAGGTCATCTCCTCCTCCCCGCGCGGACTCATCGTCTGCGGCCCGCGTTGCCCTGACCCCTACGGGGATTTTCCCGCGCGCTTAACCGAACTCGCCGCACGGACAGGCTACCCCATCCTCGCAGATGCACTTTCCGGTTTGCGTTTCGGCGCTCATGTGAATGAATTCATCCTCGGCGGATACGATACTTTTTTGCCGACCGCCCTGCGCCCACAATTGGTTTTGCGATTCGGCGACCTACCCACCAGCAATGTTCTCTCCGATTATCTCGACACCCTCGAGGATATTCCACAAATCCACATCTCCGAAACCAAACGCTGGCGCGATGACCGTTTCCGCGTCACGCACTCGATGTGGGTTGACCCGCTCTTGTTGTGCGAAGAATTATTACGTAACTTGAATCGCCAGCATAATTCACTCCAGCACAATATTAGCCTAAATTGGCTGCGCGCATGGCAAGAACTTGAAACCAAAGTTCGGGATGAAGTCAACGCCCTTCAGACAGAACCATCTTTTGAGGGCGGAATTCTGCCTGATGTGCTGAGTCAACTTTTAGCCGGTAGTGGACTCTACGTTGCAAACAGTCTGCCCGTGCGCCACCTCGACCAATTCGCACAGCCGAGTCAAAAGCCTGTGCGGGTTTTCGCCAATCGCGGCGCAAGCGGAATTGACGGCACACTCTCCAGCGCGCTCGGCGCCGCCGCGCATCTGCCGGGATTGGTCTTCGTCACCGGCGATACATCCTTTTATCACGACATGAACGGACTGCTGGCAATCTCGCGTTGCGGAATCCGCGCCACGATCATCCTCATCAACAACGACGGCGGCGGGATTTTTCATCGTTTGCCCATCTCGAAATTCGAGCCGCCCTTCAATGAATTGTTTGTCGCCCCGCATGGATTGACCTTCGAGCATGCCGCGAAACTTTACGGCATTGATTATGCCCGCGTCGAACGCATGT
>JBBIUO010000377.1:0-3944 GCA_037440205.1 Chloroflexota bacterium | reverse complement strand
TTCCTGCCAGACGATTCACCCGGACCTTGTCATTCTCGACATACGGCTTCCGGATATTGACGGGTATGAAGTAGCCCGCCGCCTGCGGGGAGACCGCCGTACTTCAGAAGTTCCAATTATTTTCCTAACCGAAAAACGCGACCGCTCTGACCGCTTGCAGGGTCTGGAGATCGGCGCGGACGATTACATCACCAAGCCGTTCGATGTGCAGGAATTACGCCTGCGCGTACGAAATGCGCTCAAGCGCGTCAGCCAGGGTTCGTTGACCAACCCGGTGACCGGATTGCCCGAGGGCGCCCTGGTGGATGAAAAACTCTCCGAGGTGATTGGGAAAGACGGCGTGGCTGCATTGTTCGTTTCGATAGACAATATGGACGCATTCCGCGAGGCATATGGGTTTGTCGCGTCGGACGATGTGTTGCGCGCGATCAGCCTGATGATCGTGAACACAATGCGCGAGACCAGCCGCCCCGAGGATTTTCTCGGCCATGTCAGCACCACTGACTTTATCCTGGTCATTCCGCCTTCCAACCTGGCGGCGCTGGGTGAAAAACTACGCGCCCGGCTCGATCAGTCTGTGGAATATTTCTATCCCATCAAGGATCGCGACCAAATGGCAAATAACCGGAACCGTCTTGGCGTAAAAATGGCTGAAATCGCGTCGCTAAAGGATAGATTTTCCGATGTAAGTCAGGTCAAAGCGGAATTGACGAGGCTGAAAAAATAGGAGTTTGATTGCGTATCACGGTTGTCACCCCCACGTATAACGAAGCGGAGAACCTGCCCAAACTGGTCTCCGCTTTATTTTCGCTTCCGCTCGATATCCACGTGCTGGTTGTGGACGACAACAGCCCCGACGGCACCGGCCGCGTGGCAGATGAACTGGCCGCGGCGCATCCGGGCCGCGTGGAAGTGCTTCACCGCCCCGGAAAGATGGGACTGCGTTCGGCCTATTTGAACGGGTTCCAGAAAGTGATGGAGGGGGGTAACTCCCAGGCCATTGTCCAAATGGATGCGGATTTTTCACATGACCCGTCTGCGTTGGTGAGCATGGCGAAACTTTTGCAATCCAACGACGTTGTGATCGGTTCCCGTTATGTGGAAGGCGGCTCTGTGGACGAGCGCTGGCCTCTTTGGCGCAAGGGACTTTCCGCGTTTGCAAATTATTATGCGCGCACCATTTTGGGACTGCCTTTGCGGGACGTCACCACGGGGTATCGAATGTGGCGACGCGAGACCCTGCAACAGGTCCCGTTTGAACGTATTCAATCCAATGGATATGTTTTTCTCGTGGAGATGGCTTATCTCGCGCATTGTCTCGAATTCAAGATCGGCGAGTCCCCCATTTATTTTGCAGACCGCCGCTGGGGAAAGTCAAAAATGTCGCTCAAGATTCAGATGGAAGCGGCGTTCCGCATCTGGCAGGTGTGGTGGCATTACCGTGATTTGAAAAAGGCGGGGAAGGCGGGAAGAATATGATTTCACCGGATCAGCATGAAATTTTCCTGGCCGACGGGTTCTTTCAGCGGCAGGATGATCGTAAAAGTACTTCCTTTTCCTTCTTCGCTTTTCAACTCAATTCTTCCATTCATAATGGACGTCAGTTTTGCCACGATGGATAGCCCCAATCCAAACCCGCTTTGTTTGACGTTTTCCATGTTGTGCACCTGCTCAAAGGCTTGAAAGACCCGCTTCTGCGCTTCGGGGGGAATTCCAACACCGGTGTCTGTCACTTGTATCGCCCAATGATCTTCCCCCTGTTTTGTAAATTGAACAGTTACCGAACCCCGCTCGGTGAATTTGACCGCGTTGTGTACGAGGTTCATCACGATCTGCCTCAGCCAGAACTGGTCGCCGATCAGTTTTTTGGGCAGGGCGGGGTCTATGTATTCGATGAGGGCGAGTCCCTTTTTGCGCGCATGGAAATTTAGCGTGGATAGCAACGGCCCGATGACTTCCTCCACATCGAAGGGATATTCCCGCAGGACGATCCTGCCTGTTTCGATCTGGGCCTGACCGACGAGATTGTTGATGAAGGAGAGGAGTTGACTGGCGCCGTCGAGAATCTCGGAGGTGGCCTTCACCTGATCCCTGCTCATCGGGCCAAACGAACCATCCGATAACATTTCGGCGTAACCGATGATCGCTCCAAGTGGCGAGCGCAGGTCGTGGCCGAGGTTGGCGAGCAGTTGACTCTTCAAGCGGCTTGCCTCCGTCAGTTGTTCGTGCGCCCGTTTTTGTTCGGTGATGTCGCTGATGAGCAGGACGCGCCCATTTCGTACGCCTTGCTCGTCCGTGATGGACGTGGTGCTGAGTTTGAAGATCGAAGGTTCACTTGCAAGTTCGATGGAGATTTCCTCTTCGATTTCGCCGTGCGGCCTGGTTTTATGCCATCTTTCCCAATCCGGGAGCAGGGACTTGATGCTTTTTCCCAGCAAGTTTCCTTCATTTCTAAAAATGAACGCGCCCATCGGATTGATATCCACGATGCGTTCCTTGAAATCCAGAACGACCACCCCATCCTTCATGGCGTTGAAGACCGAATCGTGCGCAACAGGCTGCAAATCCATGAAGCGGTAGCGCAGGAAACCAATGGAGAAAACAATGGCTGAGAAGGCAAGCGCGATGGGGGTGAGGTCGAGGCTGGGAAAGGGATTCCAGCCCATGACGTAAGCCAGATTCGCCGCCCATGGAAATAACGTCCCTGCCAGCATGATGCGCGACTGGGTGCGGTACAGACTTTGCCCGCGCACGCTCAATTGAAGGAACAGGATCGTGACAGCCAGAAGCAATATGTATTGAAAAGCCACGACAAAATAAAACAACGTTCCATGTGTCAAATTTAGGGGGCCAAAGGGCAGGTCGTTGGTGAGGCGGATTTCGCTCCAGATTTGACGATGCCATTCGTTTGTCAAGGCGGCGAGAAACCCGATGCTGGCGAGGGCGGTCAGCAGGGATTTGCGAGTCGATGTCAGCCAGAGACTGCGCCCGCAGAAGTGTATCGTGAAGATAAACATGCCCAACGCCACGTAGGAAATTCCAAAGTATTGCAGTTTGCCCCAGAAGATTTTTTCCGCCATATCCGGACGCAGGATTTCCATGACGTAGGCCAGCGACCACTCGATGACACAGAGAATCGACAGAATCAAACCGTGCGCGCCGGGTAGGGAGCGTAACCCCCAAACTCGCACCAGCAGAACAAGCCCGACCAGGCTGTTTGCCAGCAGAATGGCGATGTAAACGCTGTAATATGGGTATGCTTCCATCTGTTTATGTAATTCTAACGGGGAAACTTTCATCGGAGCGTTTCAAAATTGTTGGGATTCACTGCCCTACCCAAAACCATGACAATCTGATAATATACGCCCGCACGCCGAACCACTGACTTCAAGCCCTCGGCCATCCCTGTCGGGGGTTTTTGTGTGTCTTGTGCTGGACGATAATTATTTCAATATATTCATAAGAGACCCCATGCAAATCGAACGAACTGACATCCGTAACATCGCCATCATTGCCCACGTCGACCACGGCAAGACCACCCTCGTGGATGGATTGCTCAGCCAATCGCATACCTTCCGCGAGCACCAGCACGTGGAAGAACGCGTAATGGATTCCAACGACCTCGAACGCGAACGCGGCATCACCATCCTTGCCAAGAATACCGCCATCTCGCTCATTGACCCGGCCACCAAACAACCCGTCAAGGTGAATATTGTGGATACGCCCGGCCACGCCGATTTTGGCGGCGAGGTGGAGCGCGTGATGAATATGGTGGATGGCGTCCTTTTGCTGGTGGATGCGGCGGAAGGTCCCATGCCTCAAACGCGATTCGTTTTAAAGAAGGCGCTTGAACTGGGGCACAAGGCCGTTGTCGTCATCAACAAAGTGGATCGAAAAGATGCGGAACCGTCGCGTGTGCTCAATGAAACATTCGACTTGTTCAT